>CAJOGA010000037.1 GCA_905233855.1 uncultured Clostridia bacterium | reverse complement strand
TGTATGGTCAAGATGTATAACAAGGTAAAATGTATCGGGAATTAATATTCTCGGTACATTTTTTTATAATCCATTAAACAGGTCAAAGATATCCGCAAAGCATCGTGTTCCGAAGACGAATAATAAAATGCACTCGCCCGGCAATAACAGGTGAGCGCAATTTCTGTATACAATCAAAAAGGGGCTATAGCAAAATGTTTTTTCGGGACGTCCGGGAGGCCGTCCCCTACATATATTGTATCGGTATTATGTGAGCAATACAAATTGTAGGGTTCGGCGTCCTCGACGAACCGTTTCTCTTCCATTTTGCTACAACCCCTCTAGACAATGTCTATACAATGTCTATACATTGACAAACCCACCATTTTCAGGTGGGTTTGTCATTAGTCTGAATGAGGGTTAGCCCTCATTTTTGATTGTTTAGCAGCTTATTTATATTCCAGCTGGATAAAATCGTATGATACTTCGCCGCCGTTTATTTCAAGCCTGATCCTGTTTTGACCCGGATGCAACAACGACTTATCAAACTCGATCTCGTTCGGTATCAATTTACCGTAAGCATGGGTTCTCATGATCATAGAGTCATCCCATGAATAGTCAAGCATCTTAACGAAAGTATCGTTAACGTATACCTTAAGTCCGTAACTGCCTGTGTTACGTGCACCGCAGGTTGTAATCGTGAGTATCGGCTGACCTTCAGGCACTTCACCGTCGATATCCCAGATAATGTCGAACGGTTCAGGCTCTTCGTGTGCAGCGTCCATCATAACATGTGCAAAGTTCCAGTCATATTCAGGATCGCTTTCGCCAACCTTAAATTCAATACTGTTAGGGAATCGGTGCCAGTAATAGTGGATTGTTTCCCAATTATAACGGCGTTCTTCGTCATACAACCATGTTCTGTCCGCATCGCCCACACGCCACGAAAGCGTGCCGTTTGAATGTTCTTTAAATACTATTGTACCAACGTCTGTGTTGAGTGCTGATTCAACAACAACATTTTCAACAGCAGCTTCGCCGTAGTAACCTTCCTTCCAAACGGTTACGGTATATGTGTCTGCATGAACATTGTCTATGCTCCAATCACCGTTCTCGTCCGCACGGGTCCAATACTGATACGGGCTGTTGCTCTGTGTCCATGAAATCATTGATGTGTCTTTGATTGTTGAAACTTCACCCGGCATGTTGACAACAACGTATGCACCCTTCGGCGATGAACCGTCTGCCATCTCCACTTTACCGCTTACAGAACCGCGTTCAAAGTAGTGAGGATCTTCAACCCATGCATACGGCCATTTTTCCTGCTCAACCGCAAGCTTGTTTTTAGCGTCTTCCCACTTTTCAAGGAAAGTGTCGCCTTTATTCAGGTATACCATCATAGGACCGTAGAACTTATGATATTCGCCTTCCGGCATAGGACGTCCCCACCATGTGAAGTATTCGCCTTCCCACATGATAGACTGTTCGTTGGTGTTATCGTTTTTCAAAAGCTTTGCAAATGAATCTTTAGACACCGCCAACTGCCAGAAACCGAGTCTGTCGTTTGCCTGACCGTTTATAGATGTATCAAGATGGTAAGCATAAAATTCATGCTTAGCATCCAATTCACCTGTCTGGTTGCGGTAAACCGACTGATAAATATCTTTTCTGCCGTATTCGGTATCAACTTCTTCATTCTTCTTAGAGAATGCAAGGTTAAGCTGGAGCTTATCGTGGAGTGATGCATAGCCCCAATCTTCAGCATTCATTCTGAACATGATACCTGCATACAGATGTTCAAATCTTGCCGTACCCGGTGCTTTGTCGACTGTAGCATACATATAGAAACCGCTTTCGCCTCTCGGTATTCTGTATATAAGTCTGTATGTATACGGATGTGTCTCTGTAGGATCGTATTGATAGTAATATTCAACGTAGTCAGCGTTTGCAGTCAGCAAGCCACGTGTTCTTACGCCGTCATGCTCTACTATGCTGCCTGAAGGAGTGCTTGTGTTCCATGTGATAAAGCCATGACCTGAGAGCAAGCTCTTGTTATTATCGTAGGTTGTAAGCTTTTTGATGCCTGCCCATGAGTTACCGTCGCCCGCATCAAATGTAACGTTGATGTTACCGTTACTTACCGTAACAATCTTATTCGGAGGAATAGGATCTCCGAAGTTGAATTTAACTCCGTCTATTATAACCTCAAGATCCTGGTCGCTGTCGTTATACGGCTGCAGGTTAGGAGATACGTCTTTTTCAGGTGTGCCGCCCAATGCTCTGATAGCTTCAGCCGCTCTGAACGGAATATACAAATTGCTGTGGTTAAGCATCTTCTGCAATGCAGGGAGTGCCGCTTTTGCTTTTTCCTGCAATGCAGGGTTTAAACCTTTTCTGTTCAAGGTGTCTATAGCTCTTAAAACGATTTCAACATCGGAATTGTCCAAAGCACCTATCAATGCCTGTACAGTTTCGTCATCGTTGGTCATTTCCATTACGTCCTGTGCTCTGTTTGACAAATGACGCGTTACTGTCATAGCCTTTGATTTGAATGCCAAAGGCCATGTTGTCTTTTCAACAAGGTCATCTCTGTCCATCAGATACAAAGCACGTATCGCATACAAGCGAACATCTTCGTCTTCATCCGGGTTGTTGGCAATCATTGCGATATTGCCCATACCCATTCTGTTTAATTTGCCGAACAGAAGCTCCATATATGCTTTATCAAGCTTCATAACATCGTATTCTTTTGTATCGAGAACTGTAAATTCCGACAATGCTCTTGCCGCACGGATTCTTTCCTCTTTATCTGTGCTGTTCATTAATACGTTGAGCAGTGAGTTGAACACTCTGATAGGTCTGATGTCGTCATACATCATAATTTCAAGAGCCTCTTCGCGGTAGTAATAGTAATCCTGAAGCATTGCGTCTATATATGTCTGACCTATGCTTTCGCCCGCTTTATCGGAATGCATATTGTAGAGTGTTTTGCCTGCACCCTTTATTTCCGAACCCATTGCGTACATCATTATCTGAGCCACAAGACCTCTTGTTGCCTCTTCGCCTGTGTGTACGTTTAAACCTCTTGAGATGTATTTTTCGTTACCCACTTTAATATATCCCATAGGATAGCCGCCCTTTGCTACGGCATCGTCGCTATAGCCGAGCGCGGCAACAACCATCTTAACCGCCTGTTCTTCCTTGATAGGATCTTCAGGACCGAATGTTCCGTCGCCATAGCCGTTGATTATACCTGCTGCGTATGCCGCACCTATGTTACCTGTTGCCCAGTGAGTGCTTGGAACATCGGTGAACTCTGTTGTTACAGGTTTATCTTCAAGCTTGAATGCTCTTGCAACAATGGCAGCAAATTCAGCTCTTGTGATTGTGTTGTCCGGCTTGAATGTACCGTCCGGATAACCGTTGATTATGCCCAATGTGTTTAATGTCAAAGCGGCTGTTTCTGCCGGATGTCCGTTATAGTGGATAGAACCTTTTGAATTAGGTGTACCGACCATATCGGAGAAGATATGGTCTATAACTGTTGCATCAACAGATTTTATAGGATACGGTTCGTCAGGCTGAATTGTGCCGTCAGGATCGTAGAATCTGATATTATCAAGATCCCATCTGCCGCAGTTATCGGCCATTTCCAAACTGAATCTGGTTATTTCCATAGGCTTTTTAACGTCGAACTGTGCAACAGTATATGCTAACTCGTCGTCTATATACATTGTGTATTCTTTTGCGTATGTATCAAACACCACTTTGTAATGATGCCACAAGCCTTCGGTAACGCTTACTCCCGGTATATGCCAACGATGTGTTGTCATAAGGTCGGAATTTACGTTGTTTCTGTTAAAGTGATAACGCATTACAAACTGTCCGTTACCCAAAAATGCTATTGTTTTGTTTGAATTTACGTTCTGACTGTCGGTACGGCAGTCAAACTCCATTGTGAGTCGTTTTCCTGCACGGATAGGCGGCAAATCTATGCCCGCACGTGTGTAGCCGTCCATAGTTAGATACGTTCCGCGATCGTCTTCATATCCTGCCTTTATGTGTTCATTTTTTTCCTTGTCCGCCCATTCAGGCCACTGTTCAAAATCGCAGTCAATGTACACAACTTCATTGCCTGTAACAGGGTCCGGACTTGGAGTAGGCGGCGGCGTAGGAGTTGGGAATCTTTGAACCGTTTCATACTTGGTTGGCACTTTAGGCGTAGGAACAACGCTTGACTTACCGTCTGCAATGTACACAACCATATTGTCAAGTGCAAGATAACCCGTCTTACCGTCTGCACGAACGACGATATAGTTCATGTTAGGAGCAAGATCATCGGTTGTAAGTTTCATTTTTCCTTTTTCTTCGCCGTCCATAGAAACTGTGTAGGTTTTTTCAGGTATATTAAACTCTATAGACATATGATGCCAAACATCAGCTTCAAACGAACCGAGGTTTACGTCGTCAGAACCTTTTTCAGTGGCTTGTAACGTGTTATTATTTGCAAAATATATTCTTGCTATACTCGGATTGTTTGCACCGTCGGACAAGAATATGTATTTATTTGTGCCCTGAGTTTCGTTGTCTGCCATAACGTCAAATTCCATAACCGTTTTGCCGGTATATATACCTTCAAAAGCACATTTTAAGAGGTTTGCACCGTCGTCTGCAACAAGCTTCATATAAGATGAATGCTCTGCATCCGATTCAATAGTAAAATCACCGTTACCGTTTGTGTGCGACCAATTTTCCCTGCCTTCAAAGCTGTCATAGAAAATTATCGAACCCGGAACGGAACTCCCCTCAAAATTTGCACCGTGAACCGATGTTATCATACCCAGCGTCATGGTTAACGCAAGTATGATAGATAAAATTCTTTTTGAGTGCATTGTAAAACCACCTTTCTTTAAGAAAAACCACGTTTAAATTCCGTTAACATTGCATATCGTTCATGTGAAAAGATATGCTATATTAACACATCATTATTTTATCATATTATGTTTTTATTGTAAAGACACATATCAAAAAATGGATTGCTTCTGTTAAAACGCTACAACACGCCTTTTACAATTTCAAACAATTCTGCCGATATATCCTCGGGCGAACGCAATATACCGTCCGACACACAGCATATTCTTTCCCATTTATACTTATCCGCTACATAGCACGCATTAAAGTAGCTTTCGGCAAGATATTGTCTGTCCGACTCATGCACATCCTTTTTCTGCGTACCGGTGATTTTATTGTCCCTGTTTTTCATAAGCTCTATGCTGAATTCCACCGGCATATCCAAAAACAAAACCTTATCAGGCTGCGGCATATTGTATATGTTATATTCAAAATCCCACAGCCAGTCCAAAAACTTGTTTTTCAAGTGAGCATCTTTGATTTTTGCCGCCTGATGTATCATGTTGGAGGTAACGTACCTGTCGCACAATATAAGAGTATTGTCGTCATAATCCTTTTTCCAGCCGGTGCGATACGACGCAAAGCGTTCCACAGCAAAAAGCACCGACGCCTGATATGCGTCCAACGCATTTGCCGAAGGACCGAATTCGCCGCCCAGATACATCTTTATCAATGCCGATGCATCGGACGAATAGTCGGGTATTTCAACAAAACACACCTTCACCCCTGCTTTGGTAAGCTTATCGGTAAGCAAGCGTGCCTGAGTATTTTTTCCGCTGCCGTCTATACCGTCTATCACTATCAGTTTACCCACAAATATTTCCCTCCTGATTTGAATTTGTCTTTTTCTTTTTTCTTAAATCCACAAAAAAATCCTTTATAATTTTACTGCATTCATCACGCATAACTCCGCCGACAACGTTAACGTTACTGTTTAAAATATTGTCCACAGCGTCTGCGGACTGTACTGCACAGTCGTTTTTTAAGTCGAAAGCTCCAAAATACAAATTGTTTATCCTTGATTGCACTACGGCTCCGGCACACATAGGACACGGCTTCAGCGTAACATACATATCACAGTTTATCAGACGCCAGCCGCCAAGACGTTTACACGCCTTGTTTATTGCGGTGATTTCGGCGTGGCACAGTGCATTTTTCTTTGTTTCGCGTTCGTTATGTGCCCGTGCGATGATTTTATTGTCATGTACTATTACAGCACCAATCGGCGTTTCGCCTTTATCGTACGCTTTTTGGGCTTGTTTTAACGCTTCCTTCATAAATTTTATATTAAACTCGTTCACGTTAAATCTCCCATATTATAATTTTTTCAAAATCTTGTCTTGACGGCTGATTTCACAGTTTTCAAGGTCGAGAATCAGCCATGCATTGGTGTTCTCTGCACATTCTGTCTTATGTGCACCGGTGATCAGTTCCTCCTCAAACGGATACGCTCCGGTACATGGGATAAGTTTGATTATAGTTGTTTCTTTTTCGCGTCCTTTCCCAAGAACTTTGATCCGATCGCCCTGCTTAAACGAACCGTATTCACAAAATCCGAGTGCAACAATTCTGCCGCCAAGCGCCCTTATCTCCGCTCCGCCTTCGTTAAGTCCCACGGTCGGAACCGAAAATGTCTCCAAAACAGAAATTATGCCGGAACAAGAACTTGCAAAACGGGTAATGTCCTCTTGCTGCAATGCTTTCATTTCGTCAATAATCTGTTTTGCATTAAATAGCTCAAGCTCGTTTAAAGTATCCCTAAAAGCAGTGCCCTGCCTTACGAGATCGAATCTGCCACGCAGCAACTTTTCACACGAAGTACAAATTTTTTCATCTTCCGCAAGACGAAATGTTATTATACCGGTTTTACCACCGCAAATTGCACATATTTTTTTGCCGAACAGTCCCATAATTTTTCTCCTTCTTTAGTCTGCAACCCAAGCAATTATAACAACAAAACGGTCGACAATCTTATATTATACGGTTTACACTATTCTTCACCAATGTTTAATTTAACTACGATAATGGCACGGATCTTTAACAATCCGTGCCACTGCTTTCTGATATTTATCATTAATAAGAACCGCCGGAACGTCTGTATCCGCCGCTGTTTCGCCTGTTTTGAGTAAAATTTTTCTTTAAGCTCTGCATACGCTCATCGCTGTCGGATTTGAATTTGCTTAATTTATCTTCAAAAGAAAGATCCTCGTCCACAGGCTGGGACCAGTTAATGTTAGCCGGTCTTACAGGAGAAGGCGTACCCTGTTTTTTTTCTTGCTGCTGCAAAACCTTTTTGATTGATAAACTGATTTTGCCTTTTTCGTCAATGCCTATAACCTTGGCTTTTACAATTTTATTTAATGTTAAATACTCATTTATATCTTTAACATAATCAACAGCAACTTCCGATATATGCACAAGTCCGTTTTTACCGTCGGGCAATTCCACAAACGCACCGAACGGCATTATATTAACCACTTTGCCTTCCACAACATCCCCAACATTGACAGCCATACTAACAAAAATCCCCCTAATTATGTTAAGTTAAAAATCAAATTGCTATTTTAGAGCAAACCCTACTTGCCCATTACATCAATGAACACTTTTTCGCCCGGATAAACAAGGTTCAGCTTTTCTCTTGCCACTTTTTCTATATATTCATCGGTATTGCTTTGTTCGTAAAGCTTATTCACCTGTTCCAAACGACGCTGTTCATATTCGATTTTATCGTTTAATTCCGAAATTTTGGATTCATTAGCGGATATATATGGTTGTTGGGTTATAAAGCGTATAACCGCAAAAGCCAAAAACGCTATAATAATCAGCTTTTTTCCCATGGCTTCTCCTTTGCAAATCACAAACCGGGCATTATATTAGTATCTTACGAATACATACAATAAATCAATTTTTATTGTATACAAAAATTTTTAAAATGTCAACATCTTTTTTAACAATTCTTCCACACAAAAAAATAACGCACACCTGTTAAGGTATGCGTTATCCGTTATATATGTTATTTATAACAACAGAAACCGTCTGCAATTATGCACTCCCATCACGGAGTAACGTTTGTGCTGTAGTTAGGAGCTTCTTTTGTAACGTATATATCGTGCGGATGGCTTTCCTTCAAGCCGGCACCCGTTATGCGTATGAATTTGCCGTTTTCTTTAAGCGACTGTATATCCGGTGTGCCGCAATATCCCATACCCGAACGCAAACCGCCCAGCAACTGGAATATTGTGTCCGACGCATGACCTTTATATGCCACACGTCCTTCAACGCCCTCAGGCACAAGCTTTTTTGAGCCTTGCTGGAAGTATCTGTCCTTACTGCCTTCTTCCATAGCCGCAAGAGAACCCATTCCGCGATACACCTTAAACTGACGTCCCTGATATATTTCAAATTTGCCGGGACTCTCCTCACAGCCCGCAAGCAAGCTGCCCACCATTACAACGTCCGCACCTGCGGCAATTGCCTTACATATATCGCCGGAATATTTTATGCCGCCGTCCGCTATGACAGGCACGCCGTATTTCTTGGCAACCTGTGCAACATCGTATATAGCTGTTATCTGCGGCACGCCTATGCCGGCTATTATTCTTGTTGTGCATATGGAACCCGGACCTATGCCGACCTTTATTGCATCTGCACCTGCCGCAATCAAATCCTCCGCAGCTTCTGCCGTCGCTATGTTACCAACTATAACAGGCAGCTGAGGATAATGCTCTTTAACCTTTTTCATTGTATTGATGATGTTTGCCGAATGACCGTGTGCAGAGTCTAACACAACAACGTCAACCTTTGCACTGACCAAAGCGGCTACACGGTCAAGAACATCATCGGTTACACCTATTGCCGCACCTGCAAGCAATCTGCCGTTATCATCACGTGCAGAATTAGGATACTGCACTGCTTTTTCTATATCTTTTATTGTTATAAGACCTTTAAGATTGCCATCCGAGTCAACTATAGGAAGCTTTTCTATTTTGTGTGCTCTTAATATTTCCTGTGCCTGCATAAGGGTTGTTCCTTCAGGTGCGGTTATAAGACCGTCTTTAGTCATAACGTCTTTTATAAGTTTGGTGAAATCTGTTTCAAAACGCAAATCGCGGTTTGTAAGTATACCAACCAGTTTTCCTTTAACCGTTATAGGCACGCCCGATATTTTATATTTACCCATTAACTCATCCGCATCTTTAAGCGTGTTATCGGGGCCGAGGGAAAACGGGTCGACAATAACACCATGTTCCGATCGTTTTACCTTGTCAACCTCTGTTTTCTGTTCTTCTATCGTCATATTTTTATGTATTATGCCTATGCCACCCTCACGTGCAATGGCAATAGCCATACCCGATTCAGTTACGGTGTCCATCGCCGCACTCATAAGCGGTATGTTCAGCTTGATTTTCTTTGTGAGATTTGTTTCAAGATGAACATCCCGCGGTATAACGTTTGATTTTTGAGGCACTAACAAAACGTCGTCAAACGTCAATCCTTCTTTGGCAAATTTAGCGTCTGTCATAAAAAAAGCTCCCTTCATAGTAAATTATTTGCAGTCTCAACGAAAAACAAATAAACACCCGAGCACCGAACGCTCCGGTATTTCCATTAAGACTTTTTTAAATATTTCAAATATTATATCACAGTGTTTAAAGCTTTGCAATACCCAAAACTGCACTTTTACGCTTTTTGTTCAAAACACACGCTGCCTTTTTCAACCGAACTGTCCGGTTTTATTTTAATATTTATACCCATACTCTTTTTAATACCCGAAATATTGCTTTTTTTATTACCCACCGCTTTGGACACATCCGCCGGATTGACATACAAAACAGCGTTTTTTTCGGCACAGTCTTTCAGACATTCTTTTATCCTGTCAAAAAAGATGCTGCTTTGCACCAGCTCGCCAAAGCTGTCGTGAAACGGGCCGGCAATTACCGAACCGTCAAGCGATATTTCATCCGAGCCCATAAGCCCCATGCGTATTACCGGTATATCAGCATTATTGAATATGTACATTATCTGCTTACATGTCTCAACCGCCTCATCAACGCTGAGAGGAGTATAGCTTCCGCAGGCATAAAAATCCGCCAGCTTGGTATCTTTAAGAACCAATGTGGGATACACTCTCACACAGTCCGGTTCAAGAGCAACAAGCTCACGTGCCGTATTAATACTTTTTTCTTTTGTGTCGCCATACAGGCCGACCATCATTTGCAAGCCCAATTTAAAGGGATATGTTTTGATAAGCCTTGCTGCCTCCCTTGTCTGAGAAGCAGTATGTCCGCGTTCCGACAGTGCAAGCACGGTATCGTCCATCGACTGCACGCCGAGTTCGACGGTTGTAACGCCATATTCAAGCAATCGGTCCAAAATCCGGCGATTTATATAATCCGGACGGGTAGACAAGCGTATTCCTTTCACTGTACCGTTCCGGACATATTTATACGCGACGGACAAAAGCTGCGTTTGCAGTTTTTCGTCAATACCGGTAAAGCTGCCGCCGAAAAACGCAATCTCTGTATAAACGTTGTCGCTTTTATCTATTGTACGCACGCTCTCCGCCAAAAGCCTCTCCACGCTTTCGGGCGTAACTTCGTCCTTTTGCGAGGTTATGTGTTTCTGATTACAAAACACACAGTCGTTAGGACAGCCAACATGCGGCACAAATACAGGTATGTTTATGTATCGTTGTTTTGATTTTTCCGTCATGGCCCGTAACCCTCTTATTTATTAAGCTTGTCCATAGCTTGTTTTGCCGCTGTCTGTTCCGCTTCTTTTTTGCTGTCGCCGACACCTATACCCCAGACAACGCCGTCTATCAGAACTTCGGTTTCGAACACAGCTTTATGTGCCGGACCTGTTTGTGAGACAACTCTGTATGTTACCTTGCCGTCGTTGCCCTTTTGGGTTTGTTCCTGCAACAGGGTTTTATAATCAATATATTTTCCGCCGCTGCACACCTGTTTTATTGTGCCGTCAAGCATTTTATGCACCCAAGCCGATGCGTTTTTCATGCCGCCATCCAGATACACCGCCGCCAGCACAGCTTCAAAAGCGTCGGCAAGCACAGCGTCGCGTTCGCGTCCGCCCGAAAGCTCCTCCCCCTTGCCCAGACGCAAACAGGAGCCTATATCAACGCTTTTTGCAGCTTCGGCAAGTGCTCTTTCACACACTATCGATGCACGCATACGTGTCAGCTCGCCTTCCTTCATTTCAGGATGCGTTTTGAACAGATACGTTGTTATGACAAGGCTCAGCACCGAGTCGCCCAAAAATTCCAGACGTTCGTTATTTTCGTGCTTTTCGCAAATATCTCTGTTTTCATTGGCAAAAGAACTGTGCGTCAATGCTCTTATCAACAGCTTTTCATTTTTAAATTTATATCCTGTGTCGGCTTGCAGAGTATCGTACATAAAAATCCCACCTTTGTTTACTGCCATTATACCGTCTTCATTTTAATATGGGACGATATGTGCATATGCCATACCGTCCCGCAGTTTTATCTTATATATTTTCAGCCTTCATATTTTTTCAGCACTATTGTTGCGTTATGTCCTCCAAAGCCGAGCGAATTTGACAAAGCATATGTAACATCCATGCTTCTGCCTTTGTTAGGCGTATAGTCCAAATCGCAGTCGGGGTCAGGTGTGCTGTAGTTAATTGTAGGAGGCACAAACCCTTCGGCAATAGCCTTGGCACATATAACCGTTTCTATCGCTCCTGCCGCACCCAGCAAGTGTCCTGTCATGGATTTTGTGGAGCTTATTGCAACCTTATTTGCACAGTCGCCGAATGCGGTTTTTATAGCTTGAGTTTCAAATTTATCGTTATACTGCGTAGACGTGCCGTGTGCGTTTATATAGTCTATCTTATCAGGCGTTATCCCCGCATCCTCTATTGCCATCTTCATGGCTTTTGCACCGCCGTCTCCGCCCGGCACAGGCGATGTTATATGATATGCATCGTCTGTTGCTCCGTATCCGACAACCTCCGCTATTATGTTTGCACCGCGTGCTTTGGCATGCTCTGCCTCTTCCAGAATTACAATTCCGGCACCTTCGCCCATAACAAAGCCGTCTCGCTCTGCGTCAAACGGACAAGACGCTTTGGAAATATCCTCTTTTGTGCTCATGGCTTTCATGTTACAGAATCCCGCAAACGCAAGCGGCGTTACGGCAGCCTCCGCTCCGCCTGTTATCATAACATCGCACATGCCGGAGCGTATAACACGCATAGCGTCGCCTATTGCGTTTGTACCCGATGCACACGCCGATACAACATTTTCGTTTATGCCTCTTGCTCCTGTCATAATGGCAATCTGTGCCGCACCTATATTTGAGATCATCATAGGCACAAAGAACGGACTTACCTTGCCCGGACCTCTTTCCAACAGCACCGAGTGCTGTTTTTCCAATGTTTCTATGCCGCCTATACCCGAACCTGTTATAACGCCAACCCTGTCAAGGTCGGTTTTTTCAAGATCTATTCCGCTCTCATTCAAAGCCATTTTAGCCGCAGTAACTATGAACTGAGTATATCTGTCCATATGTCTGGCTTCTTTTCTGTCTATATATTGCGAAGGATCAAAATCCTTAACTTCGCCGGCAACTTTAGTTGGATATTCAGACGCGTCAAAATGCGTTACATAGTCTATGCCGCTTTTTCCGGCTTTTATATTTTGCCAAAAGGTTTCGGTATCGTTTCCAACAGGGCTTATAACTCCCATACCCGTTATTACTACTCTTCTCACCAAAACATCTCTCCTAAAAATTATGGTTTAACCGTTGCAGTATGTTGCAACAAAATATATATAAATAATTATAATCTGTATCGTGGTTAAAAGGGGCTGCCGGCAAAACAAAAGCTTATCACAGTGCAATAATATTGCATCCGCAGTTTCATTTTTGTTTTTTGCCGCAGTCCCTTTCCAAATTAAGTGCAATCAGGAATTTGCATTGATATATTCAACTACATCAGCAACAGTGGAAATCTTTTCAGCTTCTTCGTCCGGAATTTCTATATCAAATTCCTCTTCCAAAGCCATCATAAGTTCTACTATATCCAAAGAGTCTGCACCCAAATCGTCAACAAAAGAAGATTCCATTGTGATTTCGCTTTTGTCAACCCCAAGCTGTTCTTCAATTATTTCCTTTATTCTATCCAATGACATTACATTTCACCTCCTTAAATATGCAACATTATCATTTTATATCACATTGCCAAGCCGCCGTCAATACAAAGCACCTGGCCTGTTATATACTTTGCCATATTCTGCAATATCGTCGGCCGTGCCAAATTTAGCAAGCGGTATTCTGTTGAAATACTGCTGTTTAACGTCATCTGTAAGCGTATCGGTCATAGATGACTGTATGAATCCCGGTGCAACCGCATTGCAGCGTATATTCCTTGATGCAAGCTCTCTTGCAACCGATTTTGTCATGCCTATAAGCCCTGCTTTGGACGATGAATAATTAACCTGTCCCGCATTGCCGAATATTCCCACAACCGACGTTATGTTTATGATGGCACCGCTGCGTTGTTTCATCATAGGCTTTGCAACCGCCTTTGTGCAGTTAAACGCACCTTTAAGATTGATGTCCAGCACCAAATCCCAATCCTCCTCGCTCATACGGAGCATAAGAGTATCACGCGTAACACCTGCATTATTTACTAATATATCAATAGTTTGGAATTTGTCAAGTGTTTCTTTAACCAAATTTTCAACATCTGCGCTGTTTCTGACATCGCCTTTAACCACGATAGCCTCCACACCGAGAGCACGTATCTCCTCCGCCGTAGCTTCCGCATAGTCGGACGACGGTATATCGTTCACAACTATATTTGCTCCGAAGCTTGCCAGCTTAAGTGCGATAGCTTTGCCTATACCTCTGCCCGCACCTGTTATAATGGCTGTTTTTCCTTTTAAATCCATAATCCTTCACCCTCTTTTGCAATTTTTACGCTGAAATATATGTATATTGGTCTGTTGATATAGCACATTACGCACCAAAATGCGTCAAAACCGTTTCCAGACCTGCCACATTTTCAACGTTAAATATGTTAACATCTTTGTTTATCTTTTTCATAAAACCGCTGAGTGCCTTACCCGGACCGATTTCTATAAATGTGTCCACGCCGTCTGCCAACATTCTGTCAATACCCTTTTCCCAAAGTACAGATGAACTTACCTGACGTATAAACAGCGGCTTAACATCGTCAGAGCTCTTTATATAGTCCGCCGTAACGTTTGATATAACAGGTATATTCATAGTACCTATTTCAACGTTTTCAAGCTCTTTTGCAAGCTTCTCTCCGGCACCCTTCATCATACTGCAATGGAACGGCGCACTTACCGGAAGCATAACCGCTCTTTTTGCACCCTTTTCCTTTGCTATTTCACAACATTTATTAACAGCGTCAACCTCACCGGCAACAACTATCTGCCCCGGACAGTTAAAATTGGCCGGTTCTATAATTCCGGCATCCGACGCCGCCCTACAGCATGCCAAAACGTCCTCGGCGGACAAATTCAAAATAGCCGCCATTGCACCTTTACCAACAGGAACCTCCTCTTGCATATATTTGCCGCGTTTTTTTACAAGACGTACGCCTGCGGCAAAATCCAGCGATCCACTGGCAATGTGTGCCGTGTATTCGCCAAGGCTCAACCCTGCAACAACGTCTGCCTTTATGCCCTTTGATTCTATTATCCGCAACGCCGCCGTACTCATTGTAACAATGGCAGGCTGTGTGTTTTCGGTTATCATAAGCTCTTGTTCATCGCTTTCCCATATGAGCTTTTTAACGTCAAAACCCAAAGCATCGCTTGCTTCGTCAAACACTTTATCGGCAACATCAAACTTTTCGGCAAGCTCCTTGCCCATGCCGACGGTTTGTGCACCCTGTCCTGCAAATAAAAATGCCGTTTTACCCATTTTAATCCTCCAAACCCGACGCCAACTCTTCAATAATATCCTTGCACGGCTTTATTTCCTTCACCAAGCCTGCACTCTGTCCTGCCATAACGGCACCGTTGACAACATCGCCCTCGACGGCGGCGCGTCTCAACGCTCCGGCTCCGAAAGCTTCTATCTCTTCAACGCTTGCACCTTCTGCTTCAAGCTTGTCAAAGCCGCGTGTAAGTTTGTTCTTTAAGCCTCTTACGGGATGACCGGTCGTTCTGCCGGTTACAACAGCGTCTCTGTCCTTTGCGTTTAAAACGCTTTGTTTATAATTTTCATGCACCGTACATTCTTCGGAACACAAAAATCTTGTGCCCACCTGCACGCCGCACGCACCCAACGCCACAGCCGCCCTGACGCCTCTTGCGTCCGCTATGCCGCCTGCCGCTATAAGCGGAATTTCCACGGCATCCGCCACCTGCGGAATCAGCACCATGGTTGTGAGTTCGCCTATATGTCCGCCGGATTCTGTGCCTTCGGCTATTACAGCATCGGCACCTTCCTTTTCCATTCTCTTTGCCAACGCAACGCTTGGTACAACAGGTATAACCTTTATTCCGGCTTCTTTCAAAGACGCCATATATTTGCCCGGATTGCCTGCTCCCGTAGTTACAACAGCAACCTTTTCCTCAACAACGACCTTCATAACATCGTCGGCAAACGGCGAAAGAAGCATAACGTTAACACCGAACGGTTTTTTTGTCATTGATTTTGCCTTTTTTATCTGTTCACGCACATATTCGCCCGGGGCGTTACCTGCCGCTATAAGACCGAGTCCGCCTGCCTCCGACACCGCCGCTGCAAGGTTTGCATCGGCTATCCATGCCATTCCGCCTTGTATTATAGGATACTTTATTCCAAGTAAAGAGCAAATATCTTTCACGCTAAAACCTCCTGATTTTTTACATTTCTATCAACGCCGCACCCCATGTGAGTCCGCCGCCAAAACTTACAATTACAACTTTATCGCCTTTTTTAATCTTTCCGCTCTCCATTGCCTCACACAGTGCAACAGGCACAGACGCCGCCGCCATATTCCCATACGACGCTATATTGACAAACACCTTTTCGGGATCTATACCAAGCCTTTTAACCGCCCCGTCTATTATACGTACATTTGCCTGATGCGGCACAAGATAATCTATATCATCCACCGTCAGACCTGCATCCGCCATAAGTTTGTTTGTTGCATCTGTCATGGCTCTTACGGCAAATTTCAACACTTCGCTGCCGTCCATCCACAGATATCTGCCGTCGCCCGACAGACGCTTTGCGTCCTCGTCCGCATCTTTTCTTATTGCCAGTCCTGTTATGTTATGGCCCAGATTCCCTTTAGCACCCATGTGAGACTGTATTATGCCGCCCTTGTCGCATGCGGTAAACACCACTGCTCCGGCACCGTCGCCGAACAGGATGCAGGTTTTTCTGTCGTTGAAATCCGTTATTTTGGAAAGTGCCTCGGTTGCAACCACCAAAACCGTTTTGTAGTATCCGGTTTCTATGAATTGCTGAGTCATTATACACGCACTCACAAATCCCGTACAAGCCGAATTCATATCCACAGCCGCCGAATTTACAGCATTGATATTTTTCTGAATGATGCATGCGTTTGACGGAGTAAAATAGTCAGGCGTGGTTGTGGCACAAATTATAAGGTCAATATCTTCGGGGTTGATTTTTGCGTTTTCAATCGCTTTTTGTGCCGCTTTTATACCCATTTCGGCACTGTATTCATTCTCCGCACTTATCCGTCTTTTCTTTATTCCCGTTCTTTTAACTATCCATTCGTCGGATGTTTCAACCATCTTTTCCAAATCATCATTTGTCAAGACTTTTTCCGGTACATAATATCCCATACCGATAATTCCGGCTCTTTTCATAATATTACTGGTCTCCTTTGACATTTATGCAAATTATTCATTTTTCAAAATCAGGTTTTGTTTTCGCCGATTCCAAATCCATCTTTTCAAGCTCTGTCTGTATTGTGCCGATAACGTCGGTAAGGATGATTTTACGCACCTGCTTTACCGTTGAATAAACAGCTTTCGCATCTGACGAACCGTGTGCCTTTATAACAGGCTTTTTAATGCCTAAAAACGGCGAACCGCCGTACTCTCTGTAATCCATGGTCTTTTTAAAATTTTTCAGACCGTCCTTCACCAAAACAGCCGCAAGCTTCGTCTTAATATTTTTGAAAAAAATGTTTTTAAATGTTTGGTTTATGTATCCGCCCATACCCTCTATAACCTTTAAAACAAGGTTTCCTGCAAACCCGTCGCAAACCACAACGTCTGCCTTACCGGCAATAATATCGCTGCCTTCAACATTTCCGCAGAAATTTACGTTTGTCTGTTGCTTTAAAAGCTGATGAGTCTCACGCGTAAGCTCATTGCCCTTCTTTTCCTCAGCGCCTATATTCACAAGCCCTACCGAGGGCGATTTATAGCCGAGTACATTTTTCATATACACGCTTCCCATAATTGCAAACTGTACAAGATTTGCACTTTTACAGTCGGTGTTTGCTCCGGCATCTATAAGCATCGCCACGCCGGAAGATGTCGGGATAACAGGTGCAAGTGCGGGACGCAACACCCCTTTTATTCTGCCTACTATAAGCAATGCACTTGCCAGCAACGCTCCCGTATTGCCCATAGATACAAACGCATCGCCTTCGTCATTTTTCAGCATCGTCGCACCAACCACCATAGACGATTCCTTTTTTGTTCTTACGGCTTTTGCCGGTTCGTCGTTATTGGTTATAACATCCGGTGCGTGCATTACGCTGATTGCGTGTTTCGGATATTCGTATTTATCCAGCTCTGCATTGATTATTTCGCTTTGACCTACCAAAACTATTTCTATGTCGTTAAATTCTTTAACAGCCTGAACACTGCCCGCTATCTGTGCTTCGGGGGCATTGTCCGACCCCATTGCATCCAATATTATTTTCAAGATGCACACCTCCAAATTTTACCGTGCAATTTTAGCTCAATCCCGGCTGCACGCTCTCCAGTATGAATTTACATCTGAACACTTCGTTTAAATTTCTGCTTATTTTAACCCATACTATATACTGATTGTCTTTAACACGTTTAACCTCTGTTTTTGCTATAAGCTTATCCCCCACAAACACAGGCTTCTTGTATTTTAAATTTGCCACATTAACCAATGCGGATTTTTCGTCTATCAGATTTATTGCCACATTCTCGGCAAAAGCGTATATGTACTGTCCTTTAATCATGTTTGAGCCTTCAAACGTCATGCCGTCGTTCGGATGCATAACGCAAACGCTGTTCTGCATGATGGTTATATCCAGCATTTCGGCACTGTTCTCCACTCCGGGCGAATTGTTGTATTTGCCTTTTGCCATGTTTTTTATGCGTTCCCGGTACTCCGCAATACCAAGCTCTGCCCTGTCAAAGCGTATGGTGTGTATGCTGACGCCAAACATTGACGCAAGCTCCTCATCGGTCAAAAAAGGGTTCTCGTTAACCTTTTCAACCATAAGTTTCTGACGCTTTAGCTTCTCTGTTTTCATCTGCACACCTCCTCCGCCTTGCTTATTGTTGCATGATGTTATTACCTGGTAATATATTCTGATGATATTATATACCATATCACACATTAATGCAAGTTTTTTCCCAATTTTAACAATTTATTAACAAAAGAAGAGACAGCAACACACCTCCGGACTGCACAGCTTGAATATGCCTATGCCGAAGGTTATGTTACTGTCCCACACATTTATTTTTCTACTGTTGATTTCTGCGTCTGAAGAAAGACGGAACATCAATATTTTCCACACCCGGCTTCAACACATCTTTATATGTGTCCTCAGCGGGAGCAGCAGATACAGGAGGTTGAGGCAAATCCTGGAAAACAGGTTTTTTGCCTAATTGTATATCGTTCAAACCGATAGAAGGCTTGCCCATCTGAGGAGCAGATACCGCAGTGTCCAAACCTGTTGCAACGAGAGTAACCTTGATTTCGTCGCTCAGCGATTCGTCTATAGCCGCACCGAATATGATGTTTGCTCCCGGATCAACCAAATCGTATACCAAATCCGCAACTTCCTGTGCGTCAAACAGAGTGAAGTCTTTTCCGCCGGTGATGTTAAGCAACACGCCTCTTGCACCGTTTATTCTTGTTTCCAGAAGCGGGCTTTCTATAGCCGCTCTTACAGCGTCCTGTGCGTTTGTTTCGCCTCTGCCTATGCCCATACCCATATGTGCCGAACCGGCATCCTTCATTACCGATACAACGTCTGCAAAGTCGCAGTTGATAAGTCCCGGCATAACGATTATGTCGGTTATTCCCTGAACGCCCTGACGGAGCACGTCATCAGCCATTCTGAATGCGTCAACTATACCGGTCTTCTTGTCTGCCACCTTTAAAAGGCTGTCGTTAGGTATGGTAACTATTGCATCAACCTTATCCCTGAGCTCTTTAATACCTGCTTCGGCTTTTGCCATTCTGTCTCTGCCTTCAAATCTGAACGGCTTTGTAACTATGGCAACGGTCAATATTCCAAGCTCCTTTGCGATACTTGCAATGACAGGTGCCGCACCGGTTCCGGTACCGCCGCCCATGCCTGCTGTTATGAACACCATATCGCAATCGGACAACACTTCTGTCAATTCAGCCTTACTCTCTTCTGCGGCTTTTTTGCCGATATCCGGTTTTGCACCCGCACCGAGACCTTTTGTGAGCTTTTCGCCAACCTGAATTTTTATCTGTGCGTTTGAAAATTCCAATGCTTGTCCGTCGGTGTTTACCGATATAAACTGAACTCCGCTGAGTCCTGCTTCTATCATTCGGTTAACGGCGTTGTTGCCGCCGCCGCCCACACCTATTACCTTTATTTTTGCCTTGCCGTTACTTTCCAAATCCATATCAAACATTCTCTTTTTCTCCCCCTACATCTGTATTGGTTTTCTTTTGCTTTCTTTTTTGTTCCAGTATATTGAATATGTATCGCCGTATTGTTGCACAGTTTTGGAATATTCTGACGCCGAATGCAACTATCGCCGCCAAAGATATGTCAACCCCCAGTTTCTTACCAAGCCACGTCAGCCCTGCCGCAAAAAATGCGTTGGTGAAGAAGCCGGTAACAAAAACTTTGGTGTCAAACGTTTTGCTTAAATGTGCCAATATACCGCCCACAACAGAGTCGAGCGATGCCAAAATTGCCACTGCAACATACAGGCTGTACGCCGTAGGTATGTATATCGGCATAACAAGTGCGGCAATTATACCAAGCACAACGCCAATCAATATATACATTAATTGCCACCTCCCTGTGCTGTGGTATTATCTATCGGTTTGGCATATTTATAAGTTAACACACCGTCATATTTTTCAATCTTTACCTTGTTAAGCTTTTTAACGGTTATGTTTATTCCCCAGTTTTTTAATCTGTCAGCAACGCCGCCTTTAAGCATTATTGCAGCTTCCAGCGTGCCGGAATCGCCTATTGCGGTTATTTCAAACGGCGGAGCTATTTTTACATCGTTCACCATTACAACCGGGCCCACACAGCGTATGCCCGATGTGCTTATTATTCTTTGACCGTTTATGCTGACTGCCTCGGCACCCGCACCCGCAAGCTCCGACACAACCTCGCGTATATCGCCGTCATGCACTATGTATGATTCTATTGCCCCTTCAAGCAAAGCACTTGACGTTGAACTGTCTGTCATGGTAACAACCACGCCCGGGCCTTCAACATCGCTCAAACCTGCCAATATTTTGGCTCTGTCAAGCTCTTCTTTCATGGTTTTGCCCTGTTCACTGTTATTGGAAACGGTTGTTCTGTATTCTTCAAGCGTACGCTGGCTCTGTGTCAGCTCGACAAGAAGGTCGGCATTTTTTTCTTTTTCTTTCGACAGCAGAACCTGAAGCTCATCAACACGCGCGGTGCTTGCCGGGTCAATCGGCTTACTCATACTTCCTATCTGACAGGCGATGATATACACCAACACCATACAAACAAGAGCAACTGGAACCTGGCCGGCATATATTTTCATTACAACAACGTTTCCTTTCCGAATTTTTATTTTTCTACGGTTTATACACCGCATAGCCGTCTACCGATATTTCTATTGTGCCTACGGCATTTTTATCCATTTCCTGTTCCAAAACCCGTTTTAAGTGAAGCAGGTTTCTTTTATAGTTGAGCGAATCCACTATTTCCACGGTTAATTTATCACCGTAATCGAAAATAATTTTTCTTGAAGAAGTATCATAGCTTATATAACTTACGCTTTTAAGCAGATCATTTTCTTTCAATTCATACATATACACTCTTATTATATCAAATTTATCGGATTCGTCAATCTCTAATTTCTTTGAAATTTCAGATTTTACAATATTTATTTCTTTTACGGTTACAACATTTTCAAACGGAACGGTGTCAAATTCCAATACTTTCATGTTTTTATCTATACAAACGTACTGATTCATCTCTTGAATCTGGGCAAAACGCTCGCTCTCACCCACACGTATTTCTATATGCGGCTTCGGAAACAGCTTTCGCTTTACAACAACATTGTCGGCATAAGGCAGATTTTCTATCTGTTTTTTGGAAAATTTAAGATCCGTCTTAAACATATTCTCACCCACGGTTATTGCTGCGGCATCTATAACTGCCTGTCCGTCCAAAAATTCGCTTCCGTCTGCCTGGGTGTTTGTTTTAACAAGGTTGACGGAGGTTATGTTGAATATCGGCGTCATAAACACAAGTGCAAAAACCGTTATGCCAAGCACAATAAGCAAAAACAAACTTCTCAGTATGTTTCTGTTGCGTCTGCGTTTTCGCAAATTACGCTTATGTCTCTCACGTATATCGCCGCTAACGGTTTTAGCCGCCTTTTTTCTTGTTCCCGTACGTTGCATCCCCGACGGGCTGCTTTTTGCCGCACGCATGCCTTGCGGCGACTGTCTTTCGTTTGCGTAAGAACGGAACTGCGGAGCAGACTGCATGCTGCTCCTTGCGTTACGCTGCGTATACCGTTCCGCCGTTTCGGTCGTTTTATGTTTATTCGGCTGTCGGGTTTGTTTTTTTGTTACAACCCGTTTTTTCATCAGCTTTTCACCCTTTTTATTTTTGCTCCCAACAAGCTTAAATTTTTTTCTATATTTTCGTAGCCGCGGTCTATATATTCGACGTTGCCTATCTCACTCACGCCTTCCGCCGCCAAAGCCGCTGCCACCAAAGCCGCACCTCCGCGTAAATCACCCGCCGCCACATTTGCACCCGTCAGCTTATTAACTCCTCTTACAACTGCCACACGCCCGTCTGTTTTTATGTCGGCACCCATTCTCAAAAGCTCCTGCACATGCTTATATCTGCTTTCGAATATATTTTCCGCAAATATTGTTGTGCCCTGAGCAACAGACGCAAGTGCCATAAAAGGTGCCTGTATATCGGTAGGAAAGCCGGGATACGGCATAGTTCTTATATAGTCTGCCGGCTTTATTGTTTTCCCCGGTATGCACACCACCGAATTTGTGCTTACGTATACCGACGAACCCATCTCACGCAGGACGGATAGCATTGCCTCTATATGATCCGGCCGCACACCGTCTACAATTACACTGCCCTTTGTTATTGCCGCACACACCAAATATGTACCTGCCACTATTCTGTCCGGCATAACGGTGTATTGCACATCATGCAGCTTTTCAACGCCGTCTATCCTTATGACGCTGCCGCCCGCACCGGACACTCTTGCCCCCATTGCGTTCAGACAATCCTGCAAGTCTACTATTTCAGGCTCTCTTGCGGCGTTGGTTATAATTGTGCTGCCCTTCACAAACACCGATGCAAGCATTATGTTTTCGGTTGCACCGACGCTCGGAAATTCCAGATGTATTTCCTCGGCACTTAGCTTATCGGCACTGCAATGTATATACCCGTGCGATTCGCTTATCTTAACACCCATCTGTTTTAACGCACGCATATGCAGATCTATCGGTCTTAACCCTATTTCACAGCCGCCCGGCATTGATATTTTTGCCTTGCCGCATCGCGACAGTATCGCCCCCATAAATATTATGGAGGAACGCATTTTCCGCATAAGCTCTTCAGCTATGGTATCGCCGGTCATCTGCGTGGAATCAACCGTCAGCACATTATCTTTAAGTTCAGCTTCGCAACCTAAGTATCTTAATATTTCTATTGATGAATAAACGTCTTTTATATTCGGACAATTTCTTATAACGTTTTTGCCGCCGTTTAACACCGTTGCGGCAATCACCGGCAGCACAGCGTTCTTTGATCCGTGCACACGCAGCTGGCCCTCCAAACGTCTGCCGCCCGTTACCGTTAGTTTATCCACCTTACCACACCTCCGTATCGCATCATATTCAGGTATTCACCATACCTTCATACTATGCCGATACTAAGGCACAGGTTACTGTTTTGCCAAAGCTTTTAAAACGTTATATATCTTTTCTGTCGCGTCGGTCTTAGCATATTTTTTCAGGCTCGCCGACATATCTTCGCGTTTTTTTGCATCGTTTACCAACGTATTTATCCTATCAAACAAATCTTTTGAATTAAGCTCATTTTCGGTTATCACTATCGCTCCGCCGCCGTTTTCCAAAAGACGTGCGTTCTGCTCCTGATGATTTCTTACAACGTTCGGCGACGGAATCAAAATACACGGTCTGCCAAGTGCCGCAATCTCGCTCACCGTTATTGCTCCCGCACGCGACACCACAACGTCCGCCGCATTCATAACCTCGTTCATGTTGTGTATATAAGGAAGAACGTTTATGTTTTTGTTTTCAAGCACTGTTTTATCCGCCAGCGACTCTATAAAACTTTTATAGTTGCTCTCACCTGTTGCAAATATGAGTTGGAAAGGCGTACTTTCGTCCATCATAGACAAAATATCCTTCACGGCCTCATTTATCTTCATCGCACCGCGGCTTCCGCCAACTATAAACACCAGCGGTTTATCGGAAAGGTTAAGCTTTTTCCTGCTTTCGGCGTACGTTGCGTTCAATATTTCGGGACGTATCGGATTGCCCATAACCATACATTTTGACGGTTCTTTTATGTGGTTCACGGTTTCATCGAAGCTTACCAAAACCTTATCCACGTATTTTACAGCCGCCTTTACGGTAAGCCCCGGATACACGTTCTGTTCATGTATAACAGACGGTATCTTAAGCTTTTTTGCCGCCGTAACAACAGGCCCGCTTACGTATCCGCCCGTTGCAAGCACAACGTCCGGCTTGAATTTTTTTAATATTTTCTTAGCCTGTATCTGCGATTTGAACAGTTTATAAACAACCTTCACATTTGAAAATATCTTGTTCCTTTTAAAGCCTTCAACGTCTATGTATTCTATGTCAAAGCCTGCTTTTGGCACAAGTCTTGTTTCCAGACCTGCCTTTGTGCCCACAAACAGAACTTTCGTGTTTTCGTCTTTACCCACAGCATAGCTTGCCACGGCAAGAGCAGGGTTTATATGTCCGCCGGTGCCTCCGCCGGCACATAGTATTCTCATACAAAAATCAATCCTTTAACCTTTTTTATATTTAGACACATTAAGCACAATGCCCAACGCTGCCAGCAACACCGTCATAGACGTACCTCCGGCACTGAAAAACGGCAGCGGCATACCCGTTACCGGAACGGATGACGTTACCACCGCTATATTTATAAGCATCTGTACGGCTATGAGTGCAATTATTCCCACAGTGAGCAAGCATCCGAAAGCGTCCGCCGCCTCAAGGGCTATCTTAATACCACGCCATATAAGGCATATAAACAACGCCATAACTATTACCGCACCAATAAGCCCAAGCTCTTCACAAACTATTGCAAAGATAAAGTCGTTCTGCGGTTCGGGTATATACAAAAACTTCTGACGGCTAAGCCCCAGTCCCAGACCGAATATGCCGCCCGAGCCTATTGCGTAAAGCGACTGCACTATCTGCCAGCCGCCGTCCAGCTTGTTTGACATAGGATCCAGAAAGCTTACAATACGCTTTAATCTGTACGGCTCTTTTATTATTACATATGCCACCACAGGTATGCCGAGCGAGCCGAGGCCCACAAAATGCCATATATTAACTCCGGCAACCAACAGCATTATAACGCCAACGCCCAGAATAACTATTGTTCCGCTGAAATGCGGTTCAAGCATCATTAAAACAGCTATTATACCAAGCAATATAAGATACGGCATAAGACCTGTTTTGAATTTCCTTAAGTTCTCTTCCTTTTCCTCCGAAAGCTTTGCGGCAAAAAAGATTATTACCGCTATCTTCATAAGTTCCGAAGGCTGAAGACTTACTCCCGGTATATTAAGCCAACGTCTCGCACCGTTTAAGCTTTTGCCGATACCCGGTATCAAAACAGCCACCAAAAGCACCAATGCACCCAACATTATCATAGGCGACAGCTTTTTCAGCTTACGGTAGTCAAAATTAGTCATTACTATCATTGCCAGAATACCTAACCCGGACCACATTGCCTGACTTTTCAAAAACTTATACGAATCACCGTATTTATAGCTCGCCGACGGTGCACTTGCACTGAACATCATAACAAGACCGAAGACGAGAAGAGTTACTATCAGAAGAAAAAACGGCATGTCAAAATTTGTTTTTTTGCCCTGTCTGTCCGAAGCGGTTCTTTTTACGGTTTGTCTTTTGCTTACAGCTCTGCCAACACCTTGATTTGCCATCAGGCATCCTCCTATATTAAAATTGAAAGTTACACATCACAAGCTTACAAATCCCCAAACGGAGTATGTTGCCAAAATGCCGAGAAGTATTGTTGTAACGGTAAACACCGTAACTATCTTTTTCTCGCTCCAGCCTATCATTTCAAAATGATGATGGATAGGACTCATCTTAAACACACGCTTGCCCGTGAGCTTAAACGACGCTACCTGTATAATAACCGACAGCGTCTCTGCCAGATACACAAACCCGACTATCAATATGAGCAGATGCATTTTCATGTTGATTGCCATAACAACAACTGCTCCGCCCAGAAACAGCGACCCTGTATCGCCCATAAACACCTTCGCAGGGTGTTTGTTAAACAGCAGAAATCCCATGCATCCGCCTATTACGGCAAGTGCAAACGGGAATACATCGGCATTTTTCATAAGCCATGCCACGCACGCAAAAAACACCGTAACCATTATTGTAACGCTGGTTGCCAAACCGTCTATACCGTCGGTCAGGTTTACGCTGTTCACTACAGCCAGTATCACGAACACGGTAAACGGAATATAGATATATCCCGGCATAGCGAACGCAGTATGTGTAAACGGTATGATAACGGAACAATCCATCAATCCGAGCATATCGCTGAGCACGACATACACTATTGCCAATGCCGCCTGCAAAAAGAATTTTTCGCCTGCCTTAAGACCCAGATTCCTCTTTTTTATAACCTTGATATAATCGTCTATA
>CAJOGA010000036.1 GCA_905233855.1 uncultured Clostridia bacterium | reverse complement strand
TCTCTGATATGCGAAAACACAATCCCGAAGCCGGTTTGGTTGTATTTTGGGTTAAGCTTATGCAAAGAGGCTATACTCGATCCATTACAGGACTTTATCTGTTTTTCTAAGTGGAGCGTAGCGAAACAAAATTTAAGAAAAATTTCGCCCATAGGAAGTTATCCTATGGGCGATTATCATTGTGGAACAACAAGGTTCCGGGGTACCCGCCCGCAATATTTGATTGCGTAGGCGGGTCGGGTTCTTATATCAGTTTATTTTTTAATTATAGCTGATCTGCAAAGTAGTGCTTTTCGTCTATAGCGCGAGCTTCTCCGGATAATATAAGCTTGGCTTCGTACTTAATATCGGCAGATGAAGCACCGATTTGTACGTCAAAGTTTTTCGGAGAAAGTGTAAGCTTTCCTTCTGCATCGTATTCTGCAAAATAATCAGGATATACTCTGATACCTGTTTTCTTTGTTTCCCCGGCTTTAAGCTCTACCTGAGAATATCCGATAAGCTTTCTTAATGTCTTGCCGTTTTCTTCATATTTTACGTAAACCTGTGCAGTTTCAATGCCTGATCTGTCCCCTGTATTGGTGATGCTGAATTTGATGTCAGCATAAGGTGCATCAATAGCTACATTTTCATCAATTTCAAAGTCGGAGTATTCATATGTAGTATATGAAAGACCAAATCCGAACGGATACACCGACGGTGCTCCAACTCTTTCTTTACGATAGAATGTAGGAACATCCATAGGATGGTCAGGAAGTGTAACTGTAAGCTTTCCTGATGGGTTAGTCTCGCCTGAAAGGATTTCAGCAAGAGCAGTTCCGCCCTCTTCACCCGGATACCATGCATATATTACTGCTGCACAACGTTTTGCAAGCTCGGTAATTGCAAGAGGTCTGCCGCCAAATACAACCAATACAACAGGCTTGCCCGTATCACACAGTTGATTTACAAACTCTTCCTGAACAGCGTGCAGGCTTACTTCTTCTCTGTTACGAACTTCACCGCAAAGATATCTGTTTTCGCCTATTCCGGCAATGATGATATCGCTGTCTTTCGCAAGATCTAAAGCTTTGTACGGATTTGTTTCAGGAATTTTTTCAAGAGGTACTCTCTGTGCAGTTTTTGCTCTTGCGTCGCCGCTTGCGTCTTTGTTTCCTTCAGCACTGAAATAATCTGTCCAGTCGCAGCCGCGTTCGAAGCGAACATCAGCGTCTTTGCCTACTTTATTCTTAAGTCCGTCATACAAAGTAACAAGTTCAGGGTTGTATTCATAAGCAGGGTTATGACAGAAAAACTCACCAACACCCATTGCTGTGTAGTCGCCAAGAAGAGAGTAATAGCTGTGTGCGTTAGGGCCTACAACCGCTACCTTCTTATTCTTGAAGTCATACGGAAGAATACCGTTGTTTTTAATCATTACAACAGCGTGTCTTGCACTTTCAAGCGCTCTTGCTCTGTTTTCAGGTGGGTCCATACAGATTGGAGCATCTATCTTTTCTTCATCTTTAATATATAATCTACCAAGTCTATCCTTCAATTTAAGAACTCGGTAAACTGCTTTATCTATAACTTCTTCCGAAAGGCTACCTTCACGTACCGCTTCCGGCAAAAATGAAAATGCTTTACCGTCGTTCAGATCAACATCCATACCTGCCGAAATAGATAAAACGCCCGCTTCCTTATATGTTTCTACATAATGGAAGCTGTCTTTAATATTTTCCACCGCACCATAGTCAGAGGAGATAAGACCGTCAAATTTGAAGTCGCCTCGTAAAACGTCTGTTAACAAGAATTTTGATGCACTGCACGGAACGTCATGGAATGCGTGGTAACCCGGCATAACAGCTGAAACATTACCGTGTTTGACTGAAACCTCAAACGGAGTTAAAACATTGTTTCTGAAATAAACAATATCCTGATTTTCTTCGCCGTAGCCTGCATAATGCTTTGCAGTTGCTGCGATACCGTTTTCCTCAAGACCTTTTATGAAGTTAAGAGCAAACTGAGAAATAAGGTACGGATCTTCGCCGTAGCCTTCTTCGCCGCGACCCCATCTTGCGTCGTTGATAAGGTCCATCATAGGGCTAAGTGCGTAATACGCCTTAATCTTCTTCATGTTTTCCGCAGTCATAACAGCGTTTTCATACACAAGAGACGGATTCCATGAGCAACTCATACCAATCATCTGAGGAGTAACAGTAGCTTCCGCTGCAGCAATACCTGTTATAGCTTCGTCGTGGAACAACGGAGCTATCGGATGCTCGGTAGTTTCTTTTATGTATTGTTCAAAAGCATTAACAGCTTCAACCAATTCATTCGGATGAAGTGCCGTATTGCTGGCATACTGACCCACATGACCTACGCCATGAGGAACAAGCTCTTTACATTTTTCAATAGATAATTTGCCGTCTACAATAAGTTTTTTAAACGGCACGCTTTGAAGCTGAGCAATCTTTTCTTCAAGACTCATGCTGTCGAGAAGTTGTTTGATTTTATCAGACATGATAATTCCTCCTACAGATATTTATTATAGAGTATCTTGCATACTTACAAAATTTCCCTGTTATTGTTATAGTCAATATTTTTATGGATTGATTTGTCGTCAATGTGTAATGTAACACATCTATTGTAAACCTACAAGCCTTTTGTGCTAAAAACAGTAAATTGTATTGACAATTACAGTAAAAAAATGATATTATGATTAAGTATATTAGGAAAAGTGTATTAGAAAAAAACACATTTTTGTCAACAGTGTTTCATATTAATAATTGAATGGTGGTTAGTGTCATGGAAAAGGTTTTTGCAAGAAGAGTAGAAGATCTGAAAGCTTCAGCTATAAGAGAAATATTTAAAATAATAGGGCAGGCTGACATAATCTCGTTTGCCGGGGGTATACCTGATCCTAATTTGTATCCGTCAGATGAGCTGGGTAAAATATCGCAGCAAATATTGAAAGAAAACCCTAAAGTTGCATTGCAATACGGTGTAACGGAAGGGTATATGCCGCTTCGAGACATAGTACGCGAGAGAATGGCAAAGATAAACAGCTTGAAAGACAGCGACGATATAATCATCACAACAGGTGCACAGCAAGCGATAGACCTTGCAATAAAGGTGCTGGTTGATGATGACCAAAAAGTTGCGGTTGAAAACCCAAGTTTTGTCGGTACGCTTAACTCTTTCCGCTCGTATAACGCCAAGTTGTTTGGTGTTGACGTGCAGGATGACGGCATGAATCTGGACGCTTTGGAACAGTTGATGAAAAAGGAAGATATAAAGCTTATCTATACAATCCCTACCTTCCAGAATCCATGCGGAACAACAATGAGCCTTGAAAAGAGAAAACGTCTTTTAGAGCTTGCCAAAAAGTATAATGCATTTATCCTGGAAGACAATCCGTACGGCGAATTGCGTTTTAAAGGTGAAAATGTGCCTACAATCAAATCTATGGACGATGAGGGCAGAGTTATATATGTCGGATCGTTTTCAAAAATACTGTCTCCGGGCATGCGTTTGGGCTGGGTATCGGCAAGAAAAGATATTTTAGACAGAATTGTGGTTGTTAAACAGGTAAACGATGTTCACACACCTATGCTGACTCAGATGATGGCAACAAGATATATACAGGAATATGACATGGAATCGCATATAAAAAATGCCTGCAAGTTATACGGTGAAAAGTGTCAGCTTATGATAGACTGCATTGAAAAATATTTTCCTGAAGGCTGCACGCATACAAATCCTCAGGGCGGTATCTTTATTCTTTGCACATTGCCTGAAGGAACGGATTCAAAGAAGCTGTTGGAAAAGAGCATACAACGTAAAGTGGCATTTGTTCCGGGTAACACCTTTGTTATCGACATGGATCCTCCGTCAAACATGATACGTCTTAATTTCTCAACGGCATCGGAACAAGAAATTGTTAAAGGTATAGAGATTTTGGGTAACTTGTTGCACGAAGAACTGTAAATTAGTATAGAAGAGGTATAATATAAATGGAAGAAATACAAAAGCCTGCAAAAAAGCCCGTTATTTTCAGCGGTATACAGCCGTCGGGATGTATAACACTCGGCAATTATCTGGGTGCGTTGAAAAACTGGGTGTCGTTACAGGATGATTATAATTGTTGTTATTGCGTTGTTGATCTCCATTCAATAACAGTAAGACAAGATCCTAAACTGTTAAGACAACGCAGCGTAGAGTTTATGGCATTGTTTGTTGCATGCGGACTGGACCCGGATAAAAACATTATGTTTTTTCAATCGCATGTACCGGCACATGCCGAGCTGGCGTGGGTGCTGAATTGCTACACATACATGGGCGAGCTTTCAAGAATGACGCAGTTTAAAGACAAAAGTGCAAAGCATGAAGACAATATCAACGCGGGACTGTTTACCTATCCGTCGCTTATGGCGGCAGATATACTGCTGTATCAGACAGATCTTGTGCCGGTTGGTGCAGACCAGAAACAGCATCTTGAGCTTTCAAGAGATTTAGCCGAACGGTTTAACAATTTGTACGGTAACGTGTTTAAAGTGCCCAAGCCGTATATTCCTAAGGCGGGAGCAAGGATAATGAGCTTGTCCAATCCTGCAAACAAAATGTCCAAGTCGGACGAAAATCCTAACGGCTATATTTCATTGCTTGACGATGAAAACGTTATTATCAAGAAGATAAAACGTGCGGTTACCGACAGCGACGGTATTGTGGCATATCGTGAAGGCAAAGACGGCATCAATAATCTGATGAATATTTTCTCTGCTGTAACGGGTGAAACAATCGAAGAGATAGAAAACGAGTATGCAGGTAAAGGCTACGGTGATTTTAAAAACGATGTTGCCGAAGCTGTGGCTGACAGCTTGCGTGATATAAGAGTCAAATACAACGATTTAATGAATAATAAAGACTATTTGGAACAAATATATAAAGAAGGTGCACAAAAAGCACGTTCAATAGCTCAACGCACACTTGACAAGGTTTATAAAAAGGTTGGGTTTGTGGCAAGATAAGACATTTATGCCCGGCGAGCATAAATAAGAAGGGTTTTTGCTTATGACTAAAATACAAATGTTATATATGGCGGCAACGTTTGTTGTATCGTTTATATTTTCGTTTGCGAGCGTGCCTGTTGCACGTTGGACGGCGTATAAAATCGGTGCGATAGATGTGCCGAAAGATGAAAGACGTGTGCATAAAACGCCTATACCGCTGCTTGGCGGACTTGCCATATTTTTTGGTTTTTTGGTTGGTGTGCTTAGCTTTGGAACGGTTGACAGACAGCTTATAGCCACTCTTGCAGGTGCTGTTATAATAGTTGTTTTGGGGGTTATAGACGATACAAAACCGCTCAGTGCCAAGCTTAAGTTTGTTGTACAGCTTGTGGCGGCGTTTATTGTTGTGTATTTCGGCGATATAAAGATAAGTGTGTTCACCAATCCGAACGTGTTCAGTAACGAACAATATCTTGTACTCAACGATTATTTGGCGATACCTGCAACCATATTGTGGATCGTAACCATAACCAACGCAGTAAATCTTATAGACGGTCTGGACGGTCTTGCGGCAGGGGTAAGTTCAATAACATCTGTAACGCTTGTGTTTATATCGTTAAGTTTGGGGCAGTATGCCATAGCTATAACGGCTATTGCTGTTGCAGGAGCTTGCTTAGGATTTTTGCCGTTTAATTTTAACCCGGCAAAGATGTTTATGGGCGATACCGGAGCAACGTTTTTGGGCTTTATCCTGGCAATATTGTCCATTCAGGGCGTGTTTAAAAGTTATGCCGTAATTACCTTTGCGGTACCTATTTTAATGTTCGGCTTGCCTGTGTTTGACACAAGCTTCGCTGTTTTAAGAAGATTGCTTACGGGCAAAAACATCATGAGTCCCGACAGAGGACATCTGCATCATAGACTTTTGGATTTTGGTTTTTCGCAAAAACAAACTGTGTTTATATTGTATGCCATAAGCGGTGTTCTTGGTATAACAGCGGTTATACTTGCCGAGAGCGGAGTATTAAGAGCGTTGCTTTTGGTTATAGGAGTTTTGATAGCCTTGTGCATAGGCAGTATATTAATGAAAAATGACAAAAAATCGTCTGCAGAGACAGAAAAAACGGCTAACAATACAGAAAATAACGATAAACAATAATTTTCAGAAAGAGTGTATTGATATGGAAAAAATAAAAGTATTAACAGTATTCGGCACAAGACCGGAAGCTATAAAGATGGCACCGCTTGCCATAGAGCTTAGTAAGTGTCCGTACATAGAGGCAAAGGTGTGCATAACGGCACAGCACAGACAGATGCTGGATCAGGTATTGAAAACATTTGATCTTAAAGCAGATTACGATCTTGATATAATGCAGGATCGTCAGACTCTTTCGGGAATAACAACAAAAGCGTTGAACGGTGTTGACGCGGTAATTAAGGCTTTTAAGCCGGACATCGTGCTTGTGCACGGCGACACATCAACCACGTTTGCCGGCAGTCTTGCGGCTTTTTATAACCAGGTTAAGGTGGGTCATGTTGAAGCGGGACTCCGTACATATGACAAATATTCACCGTTCCCGGAAGAAATGAACAGAAAGCTCACCGGTGCAATAGCCGACATGCATTTTTCGCCGACACTGCAGAATAAAAATAATCTGCTGAAAGAGTTTGTCAATGAGGACGACATATTTATTACGGGCAATACGGTTATTGACGCATTGAAAACCACCGTAAAAGACGATTATGTATTTGTTGATGATGACTTGAAAAATATGAATTTTGACAAAAAACGCATTATACTTGTAACGGCACACAGACGTGAAAATCTTGGTCAGCCTTTGGAAAATATATGCACGGCATTGAAAGAAATTGCACAAACCTACACCGATGTTGAAATAGTATACCCCGTACATCTTAACCCTGCTGTTAAGCAAACTGCGGAGCGTATTTTGGGCGGTGTTGACAGAGTGCACCTTATCAAACCGCTGGACGTTGAGGATTTGCATAATGCAATGAAGCGTTGCTATATGGTTATGACAGATTCCGGCGGATTGCAGGAAGAAGCACCGGCACTTGCAAAGCCTGTGCTTGTGTTAAGGAAAGAAACAGAACGTCCCGAAGCTGTACAGGCGGGTACCGTTAAGATAGCAGGCGTTGAAACGGACGATATTTTAAAGCTTGCAAAACAACTTTTGGATGATAAAAATGAGTATAATAAAATGGCACACGCCGCAAACCCTTATGGCGACGGTACAGCGTCAAAGAGGATAGTGGACGCTGTTTGTTATAAATTCGGAGTAACAAAAACGCGTCCGGCGGATTTTGTGAGTGCGTCTGAGTGTTAAAGTACGGATAATATATTTATACGGAGTGTCGATCCGTTATGATATAAAGAAGGTGCAAATATGAATGTTGATGTTGTGAAAGCAATCAGGAATGCCGAAGCAGAAGCAAAAGAAATAATCAAAAACGCAAATGCACAGTCGAAGAGGATAATTTCAGAGGCGGAGGATGAGGCGTTCAAGCTGGGTATTTCCATAGCGGAATATGCAGATATTCAGGCAAACGAAACAGAGGCAAAAGCCAAACAAAACGCAGAACCGGTAGTTACGGAAATAGAAAAGGAAAATCTGCTTTCTGTTGAGGCTGTTAAGGAAATGTCCAAGAATAAGATAGATAAAGCCGTTGATTTTGTTATCGAAAGGATAGTTGGATAATGGCGATAGTGAAAATGAATAAGTTTTCGCTTGTGGGCTTTAACAACGATAAAAAAGCATTGGTAGATTTGCTGGAGAAGATGGGTGTTGTTGAGCTTAAAGGCTTTTCCGATACCGAATTGACAGAGGAATTTGAAAGTCTGTTAAAAAGCGAAAACGATGATGATAATTTGCAACAGCTTGAACAGGAGCTGAAGCGTGCAAGTGCCGCTGTTAAAATAGTTGACGAGGCAGCACAGATAAAAAAGCCGCTGTTTTTCAGCAGACGCACAGTGTCGCGGGATGAGTATGACAAGCAGCTGTCAAATGTATCCGAAACAAAAGAAATACTTGATAAGGTGCTTGCCGCAAACGATACTATCGGTGCATTAACTTCAGAAATCAATAAACTTAAAAGCGACGAACTTAAATTTATTCCGTGGCAGAATTTAGGATTTGACATATCGGTCTCGCAAACCGAGTTTTCACAGATAGCCGTCGGCACAATAAGCGTTAAAAAGGATTTTGAACAGCTCAAGTCGAAAATAGAAGGTGTTGCCGGTGTCATAGAAACGGTAAACACCGATAAAACCCAGAGATATATCTATGCTGCGGCACATAACGACGATGCCGATACGGTGTTTCAGGCACTTAGCGATGCAGACTTTTCTCAAACAACCTTCGGAGAGTATCGCGGCACGCCGGGAGACATTTTAAAATCCATACAAAAAGAAAAAGACGATAAATACAGCCAAATAGAGAAATTAAAAAAGGAACTTGCGGCTTTTGCAAAACAAATTCATACGCTGGAGATGTATCATGACTATCTGACGGAACTGATTGCAAAGTCAAACGCATACGATAAATTTGCACACACCGAGTCTGCGTTTTTAATAAGAGGTTATCTTCCGTCCGATGCGGCGGACGAGGTGTTCAAAAAAATAGGCGAACGCTTTGACGTGTATTTTGAAACACAGCCGTGCGGTGATGATGAAGACCATCCTATTTTGTTAAAGAATAACAAGCTTGTATCACCGTTTGAAACGGTAACCGAAACATACAGCATACCGTCGTATCAGGACGTTGACCCTAATGCGGTTATGATGCCGTTCTATTTTCTGTTTTTCGGATTAATGCTGTCCGATGCGGCATACGGTATCCTGCTTTCGATAGGAAGCTGGATATTGCTGAAAAAATATCATCCCGAGGGCACTTCGTCTAAAATGCTTAAGATGTTTTGTATATGCGGCGTGTCCACTGTGTTTTGGGGGATAATGTTCGGCGGTTGGTTCGGAGATATTATTCCGGCACTTACGGGAGTGGAAAGTATTGCACTTTGGTTTGATCCTATCAAAGACCCTATGAAGCTTTTGCTGTGGTCGTTTGGATTTGGTATCGTGCATATGTTTGCCGGACTTGGCGTGAAAGCGTATATGCTGATAAAAAAAGGCAAATGGCTTGACGCGGTGTTTGATATAGGCTTGTGGTATCTGCTTATTTTAGGCATTATAATGCTGTTGTTCGGCTCAAGCATAGGCGAAGGCGTTAAAAAAACGGGCTTGTATGCGACTGTTGCCGGTGTTGTAGGGTTGATACTCACGCAGGGCAGAGCGGAAAAGAAAATATACATGAAATTGTTTAAAGGCGTTGCGTCGCTTTACGATATAGTCGGATATATGAGCGATGTGCTGTCATACTCAAGATTGCTTGCTCTCGGTCTTGCCACCGGTGTCATAGCAAGCGTAATGAACACAATGGGTCTTTTGGGCGGAAAATCATTCTTTGGAATGGTGTTGTTTGCCGTGGTGTTTATTGTAGGTCATGTGTTTAATCTTGCGGTAAGCTTGTTGAGTGCGTACGTACACACAAGCAGGTTGCAGTATGTTGAATTTTTCGGCAAGTTTTATATTGGCGGCGGTAAACTGTTTGCACCGGTTAAGGCAGACAGAAAATACACAAGATTACAAAGATAAAATATAAATATGCGGAGGTAATTTTTATGTGGTATGAAGCAATTTTTAACGGAGCATTTTTGGCAATACTCGGAGCCGGTCTGGCAGTAGGTATGTCGGGCATAGGTTCTGCAAAAGGCGTTGGTATTGTTGGTCAGGCTGCGGCAGGCCTTATAAGTGAAGAACCTGAACGTTTCGGTCAGGCACTCATACTTCAGCTTTTGCCGGGTACACAAGGCTTGTACGGCTTGTTGGTTGGCTTTTTGATGCTCAATAAGATAGGCGTTTTAAGCGGACATATTGCTCATCTGACAACAATGCAGGGCTTTATGTTTCTTGCGTGTGCATTGCCTATAGCAATCGTTGGCTACGCATCTGCTATTGCACAGGGAAAGGTTGCGGCAAACGGTATCGGCATTATTGCAAAAAAACCTGCTGAACTTACAAAAGGTATCTTGTTCTCCGCAATGGTTGAAACATATGCGGTACTTGCTCTTTTAGCATCGATACTTATTATGAACGGTATAGCTGTAGCATAAGCTTAACAAGGTTCAGAATGTGCAGAAAGGTTATGTGATAAAATGAACAACGTTGAAAGTATAACCTCAAAAATCATAGAAGACGCAAAGCGTCAACAGCGTCAGATACTTGCGACGGCAGACGAAGAAGCACGCCGTATAATTGAAAAAGCTCAGGATGAGGCTGAAGAAAAAAAACAAGCAAAGCTTGAAGCGGCACAGCAACGATGCAAAGCAGACGAGGAGCGTCTTATTGCTCAGGCAAACATGGAGGCAAGAAAAAATATTCTTGCAGTTAAACAGCAGGTGATTGATGAGGTATATGCAAAAGCGATAGATAATCTCAGCAATTTGCCGTGTGAGCAATATGTGCAGCTGATCATTAAGCTTGTGCTGAATTATTCAGAAAGCTGTGATGAAGAAATAATAATGTCTGCAAAAGATAAGGCTAAACTGCCGACGGATTTTATAACACAGGTAAATGCAGCTCTTTCGGAAAAAAACGCTGCCGCCTGCATAAAATTTTCGTCTGAAGAGCGGGATTTGGAAAACGGATTTGTGCTGAAAAAAGGCGATACCGAGATAAACTGCAGTTTTGAAGCGTTGATCAGACAATATAAAGACGAATTATCGCCGTCTTTGGCAAAAATTTTGTTTTAGGGGAGTGATAACATGAAAGTGGCGGATACGGATTACGCATATTCCCAAAGCAAAATAAAAGCACTGGAAAAGAAACTGTTCGACCTTCAGCGTCTTGTGCTTTTAGCCGAGACAAAGCATATTGACGATGTGTATAAGACTCTGGCAGATGCAGGCTACCCGCAACACAATGACTATACCCGTATGCTTAATATGTCGCTGGACGAAACGTATAAGCTTGTTAAGGATATATCACCCGACCCTGAAATTTTCAACGTGTTTTTGGTAAAGAATGATTATCACAACCTTAAAGTATTGATAAAAGCGGAGTTTTTGGGAATCAATCCCGACAGCTTGTTAGTGAGCGGAGGCCTGATACGCGTTGATGAACTGAAAAGCTCCTTCACAAACCGTAAGCTGGGGAGTATGCCCCAGACAATGCAAAGAGCGGTAAAGAAGGCATTGGAAACATTTTCCGTTTCCAATAATCCTCAAGCGGCCGAAATAATACTGGATCTGGCAATGTATGAGCAGATGGTAAAAATGGCGAATGAGACCGAAAACAGCTATATCATAGGCTATGTTAAAAAACAGATAGATTTAACAAATATAAAAACGCTGTTCAGAATGAAGCTTCAGAACAAAACCGAAGCATTTGCAAAAGACACCTTTATTCCGAACGGCAGCATATCGGTTGATGCATTTGTGAGACTGATGAAAACATCGCCGGAAGAGACAATGGCGGCAATCGGGAAAACGGGTTACGGCTATATTGTCGAAGACGGATTTGACATGATAAAGCTTGAACAAAAATGTAATCTTGACAATTTTGCATATATAAAAAAGGGCAGGGGTATGTACTTTGGACCTGAACCGCTTATTGCATATATGCTGTCAAAGGAAGAGGAAATAAAACAGCTTCGCATTATAATAAGCGGTAAGCTGGGTGGTGTAAGCGAAAAAATCATTACAGAAAGGTTGAATGCGTCGTATGTATAAAATGGCAGTTATAGGCGATAAAGACACAGTTATGGGCTTTCAGGCGCTTGGCATGGATGTGTTTGATGCAAAAACCGGTAATGATGCAAAACAGTTTTTGAAAGATGCGGCAGAAAAATATGCCGTTATATATATCATAGAAAGTTTGGCTGCTGAAATAACAGATGTGATAGAAAGATACGCCGAAAAACAGATACCGGCAATAATACTTATTCCCGGCAGAGAAGGCAGTTTGGGTATAGGCATGGACGGCGTTAAAAAGTCTGTTGAGAAGGCAGTGGGAGCGGACATACTGTTTAAAGATTAATCTTAGCTATGAAGGGATGATCTGAAAAGATGAGTAAAGGAACGATCGTTAAGGTGTCGGGGCCTTTGGTTATTGCCGAAGGTATGCGTGATGCCAATATGTTTGATGTTGTAAAGGTAAGCGACAAGCATCTTATAGGTGAAATAATAGAAATGCACGGCGACAGAGCATCTATACAGGTTTATGAGGAAACTGCGGGCATAGGTCCGGGCGAGCCTGTTGAATCGACATCCGCACCGCTCAGTGTGGAGCTGGGTCCGGGACTTTTGGAGAGAATGTTTGACGGTATACAGCGTCCTCTTGAACGTATGCGTGATGTTATGGGCGACAATATAGAACGCGGTATAGAAGTTGTCGCATTGGACAGAGAGAAAAAATGGGCATTTAAACCAACCCAAAAGGTTGGCGACAGAGTTATAGCCGGCGACATTTTCGGTACTGTTCAGGAAACGGTTGTTATAGAGCACAGAATACTTGTGCCGTACGGCATCAGCGGCGTTGTTGAAAGCATCAACGAAGGCGATTATACCGTTACAGACGTTGTTGGCACAGTTAAAGACGATAACGGCAATATCCATAACATAACTCTTATGCAAAAATGGCCGGTAAGAAGGGGCAGACCTTATAAGAAAAAGCTGTCGCCTGATGTTCCGCTTGTAACGGGACAGCGTGTTATAGATACGGTATTTCCTATTTCCAAGGGCGGAGCAGCTGCAGTGCCGGGTCCGTTCGGCAGCGGAAAAACAGTTGTTCAGCATCAGCTTGCAAAGTGGGCGGATGCCGACATTGTTGTGTATATAGGCTGCGGCGAACGCGGAAACGAAATGACCGACGTTCTTATGGAATTTCCGGAGCTTAAAGACCCTAAAACGGGTGAGTCGCTTATGAAACGTATAGTTCTTATAGCGAACACATCGGATATGCCTGTTGCGGCACGTGAAGCAAGCATATACACAGGTATTACCATTGCGGAATACTACCGCGATATGGGTTACAGCGTTGCACTTATGGCAGATTCAACGTCGCGTTGGGCAGAGGCATTAAGAGAAATGTCGGGCAGATTGGAGGAAATGCCGGGCGAAGAAGGATATCCTGCATACCTGTCGTCGAGACTCGCACAGTTCTATGAAAGAGCAGGAAAGGTTATTGTTTCCGGTACGGAGGATAAGGAAGGCTCGCTTACGGCTATAGGTGCTGTTTCGCCTCCGGGCGGTGATATTTCCGAGCCTGTTTCACAGGCGACACTCAGAATTGTTAAGGTGTTCTGGGGTTTGGATTCATCGCTTGCATACCGCCGCCATTTTCCGGCGATAAATTGGCTCAACAGCTATTCGCTGTATGTTGACAGATTGTCGAACTGGTTTGAAAAGAACATAGCGTCGGACTTTAACGATATACGCGGCTTTATGATGACAACTCTGCAGGAAGAAGCGGAGCTTTCCGAAATTGTAAGGCTTGTCGGCGTGGATGCATTGTCTCAGGGCGACAGATTAAAGCTTGAAACGGCAAAAATGATACGTGAAGACTTTTTACAGCAAAACGCATTTGACGATATAGACACATATACAAGCTTGCCTAAACAGTACAAGATGATGAAGGTTATAGAAGAGTTTTATAACAAGGTTCTGAAATCGGTGCAGACAGGCATTAACATAGACGATGTAGTTTCACTTCCTGTAAGAGAGCGTATAGGTAGAATGAAATATACGCCTGAAGATAAGATTGACACAGTAATGAAGGATATATTAAACGAGCTGGATAAGGAATTGGAAATATTATCGGATAAAGGAGGGGAAGCAGATGCCTAAGGAATATAGAAATATTCAGGAAGTAGCAGGTCCTCTCATGCTCATAAAAGGAGTTTCGGGCATTAAATACGGCGAATTGGGAGAGATAGAGCTTTCGGACGGACAGGTGCGACGTTGCCGCGTGTTGGAGGTTGACGGCGAAAATGCAATGGTTCAGCTTTTTGAAAATTCCGCAGGTATAAACCTTTCCGACAGTAAAGTAAGATTTTTGGGCAAGGGTATAGAGCTTTCGGTATCATCTGATATGCTGGGCAGAATATTTGACGGTATGGGCAAGCCTATAGACGGCGGTCCGCAAATAATTCCCGAAAAGAGAATAGACATAAACGGCGTGCCTATCAACCCGGTTGCCCGTAACTATCCCGACGAATTTATACAAACCGGTGTTTCGGCTATAGACGGCTTGAATACCTTGGTAAGAGGTCAGAAATTGCCTATATTTTCAGGCTCGGGTTTGCCTCATGCAAACCTTGCGGCACAGATAGCGCGTCAGGCAAAGGTGCTTAATGATGACGGCAACTTTGCGGTTGTGTTTGCTGCTGTGGGCATAACGTTTGAGGAATCGGATTTTTTTGTTAATGAATTTGTAAAAACGGGTGCAATAGAGCGTAGCGTGGTTTTTATGAACCTTGCCAACGATCCTGCAACCGAACGTATAGCAACGCCGCGTATGGCACTTACGGCGGCTGAGTATCTTGCATTTGAAAAGGATATGCACGTTTTGGTTATCATAACGGATATAACAAACTATGCCGAAGCGATGCGTGAAGTAAGTGCCGCAAGGAAGGAAGTTCCGGGACGACGCGGTTATCCGGGATACATGTACACCGACCTGGCTACATTGTATGAACGTGCAGGCAGAAAGAAAGACAAAAAAGGGTCTATAACCTTAATACCTATTCTTACCATGCCTGAAGACGATAAAACACATCCTATCCCTGACCTTACAGGATATATAACCGAAGGACAGATTATATTAAGCCGTGAGCTGTACAGAAAAAATATAACTCCGCCGATTGACGTTTTGCCGTCGCTTTCGCGTTTGAAGGATAAGGGAATAGGTGCGGGTAAAACAAGAGAAGACCATGCCAACACCATGAATCAGCTGTTTGCCGCATATGCACAGGGCAAGGAAGCAAAGGAGCTTATGGTTATTCTTGGCGAGGCCGCACTTACCGATATAGATAAAAAATATGCACAGTTCGCCACCGAATTTGAAAAGGTGTATGTATCGCAGGGATACGAAAACAACCGTGATATAGAAGAAACGCTCAATATTGGCTGGAAACTGCTTTCTATACTGCCAAAGAGCGAATTGAAACGTATTAAGGACGAGTATATAGAAAAGTATATGCCTGCAAACGAGGAGGAATAGTTCATGGCGGTTATGAATGTTAACCCGACCAGAATGGAACTGACAAGTCTGAAAAGAAGACTTGTTACGGCACGGCGAGGGTATAAACTTTTAAAAGATAAACGCGATGAGATGATGAAAAAATTCCTTAATATAGTAAGGGAAAACAGGGAACTGCGAGAAAAGGTTGAAACGCTTATAGAAGATGCAAACAAAAGCTTTGTTGTTGCACGTGCTATGATGAGCGATGCCGCAATGGAACAGGCACTTATGTACCCGTCGCAGAAAATAAATCTGGATGTGGACATAAAAAATGTTATGAGTGTGGAATTGCCTGTGTTTAAGTTTTCGTTTGAAAACGAAGACGAGTCCGGTATGTATCCGTATGGCTACGCAACAACATCAGCACAGCTTGATGAGTCCATAAAAGCACTGTCGCAGGTACTACCGTATATGCTGCGTCTTGCCGAGACAGAAAAAAGTGCTCAGCTTCTGGCTGCCGAAATAGAAAAAACACGCAGACGCGTTAATGCATTGGAATATGTTCTGATACCTAATTTGACCGACACAATACGTCATATAACCATGAAACTTGAAGAAAACGAGCGTGGTAATCTTACAAGATTGATGAAGGTTAAAGATATGATGATTCAGCAACAGTATAACGCTAAGGCACAACAAGGTTGACAGCTTTTGCTGGCGTGAGTATTTAATAAATTAAGCGGTTATAGCTTATTTTTAGGAGGAAATCATGAAAATAAAAGACGGTTTTATTTTAAAAGAAGTTGCCGGGGAAAATGTTGTTATTCCCACAGGCAGCAATTTAGTTGATTTTAATGCCATGATGACATTGAACGA
>CAJOGA010000035.1 GCA_905233855.1 uncultured Clostridia bacterium | reverse complement strand
TTACATTTAAAGCCTTTAATTTTTCCGATATAATTTCATTATACATAATCTCAGAAAGCCTTTCTTTTGTTTTACTCAAAAAAACAATAGCATTTTTGATGCAAATGTGTTATACTTAAGTTATGCAAAATAACCTTAGGAGTGATTTTATGTATCCGTACGAGATAAAAGACGAAGTAACAATACGTTTTATAATACTGTTCACCCTGTCAAAAGCGGGCAGACCGCTTTCCGTAACACAAATCGACGAACTCATTTTAAAGAATTGTATCATAAATTATTTTGATTTACAACTGAGTTTGCAATATTTAGTTGACATAAAGCATGTAGACGAGCTCAACACACAAGAGGGTATACGCTATCAAACCACCCAAAAAGGCAACGACGCCGCAAAGTGGTTTTACAAAGAAGTTCCCATATATCTGCGTGAGCCGATAGAAAACAGCATTTTACCAATGCAAAAACAGGAAGAAGAAAAGCAAAGAGTGCAGGGCAATATAATTCCGATAAATCAAAACGAATATTGTGTTGAATGTATTCTTAAAGAAAATAATATGGAAATACTCAACTTGCAGTTCTATGCAGGCACAAAACAGCAGGCAAAGGATATGGCAAAGCAGTTCAGCCAAGATCCGCAAAAGCTGTATAATAATATTTTAAAAGCACTGACCGAAAATAACAGTTAAAAAAACAGGCTTTGGCAAAACAAAATGGGTTCAATCCGATTTTAAAATAGTTTTGCCAAAGCCTATTCCGTAATACCTTGCAATAAGCTCGTCCAGCTCAACGCTCACCCTGTATATCTGATCCTTGTCGGCATCGTTTGCTATGAGATTGTTTATTTTGTTTTTCAGTTTTGTTATCTCCTTCATTAACATAGCAAACATCACCTCCCTGTCTTTACAAAACATTACATTTGCCGTGTCGTTAACGGTAAGATAAAATCTCACCATAATTTTACAGCATTTACCAATTAGTGTCAATCAGTTTTTTTGTAAAAATGTGTAAAATACGGCACTACTTTTGTCGAATTTTGCAGACAGACTTGATTTTTTCAAATTTCATACATTTTTGCCTTCATCTTTTTCGACAGCAATTTCCGCCGTTTCACACTCTTTTTCATCAATAACCCCATGACGTTTGGCAGCATTTCTATATCCTATCGTCAATGCAGCAATGCCAAAAACGATACAAACAACCGACACAACCTGTGATACCGCAACCTTATCCTTAACAAGATAGAGAATATAGTCTGTCTTTCTTAAACCCTCTATCCATACTCTGCCCAAACCGTACCACAATATATACAGGAAAAAAATCTCTCCGTCAAACTTTTTGTGTGCCTTATAGAAATGCAATGCAACAATACCAGCAAACATCCACAAAGATTCATATAAAAACAAAGGATGCACTCCCGCTCCGCCATTTATACTCATCCGCCAAGGCAGGTTTGTCTCCGTACCGTATACCTCCACATTAAAGAAATTGCCCCATCTGCCTACCATCTGTCCTATCATAAGTCCTATAACGCAAAGATCGAATACATATAACACGCTCAAATTCTTTCTCTTACAGTAGACATATGTGCTTAAAACCGCTCCGATTATCGCCCCGTATATTGCAATTCCGCCTTCCCATATGCAGAATATATGCCAAAATCCGTCTTCTATCACCGAACGGTCGAATAAAACATAATATATCCTTGCACCTATAACACCGAATATCAGTCCGTAAATTGCTATGTCAAACACGTGGTCGGTGTTGAACTTTTCCTTCTTTGCACTCATCATAACATACGCCCAGCCCAGAAAAAAGCCGCACGCAATAATTATACCGTACCAATACACGCTTTTGTTCCCGAGCGATATTGCCACTTTGTTAATATTAAATTCAAGATTTAACCCTTCAAACGCAATTTTGTTCATACCTTACCTCCTAATGCTTTCAGTTCCGATGCTGTCAGCTCACGCATTTCGCCGGCTAAAAGAGTATCGTCCAATTCAACGTTGCCAAACGAAATCCTCTTCAAAAACACAACCTTGTTCCCCACCGCCTCAAACATACGCTTAACCTGATGAAATTTGCCCTCGTATATGCTTAAATACACTTCATTTTCCGATATGCTTTCAAATATCGCCGGCAGGGTTTTGTAACCGTCTATCACAACGCCTTCCTCAAACGCCTTTTTGTAGCTGTCTGAAAATGCTTTTTCCAACTTTGCATAATATTTTTTATACACTTTATATTTGGGAGAAATGAGTTTGTGTGCCAAATCGCCGTCATTTGTTAAAATCAAAAGTCCCTCGGTGTCTATATCCAGTCTGCCCACAGGGAACGGCTCAAAATGACGGTACTCCTCGCTCAGCAAATCCACCACGGTTTTATATTTATTGTCATACGTTGCCGACACAACTCCGCCCGGCTTATTAAGCATAAGATAGATATATTTTCTGTAAATCAGCTCTGCTTTGTCCAGATACACCTTGTCCGCATACTCGTCAATTTTAATATCGGATTTTAACATTACTTCTCCGTTTACACTCACTCTGTGCTGCTTTATATTTTTTTTGACCTCGGTGCGTGTTTTTCCGGTACAATCGCAAATAAACTTATCCAGCCGCATTATATCCCTCCCTTTTGCTTATTATACAACTATTGCCGTAAGCTTTCAACACTTTAGTTAAACATACAAGCAAATTATTATTAAATATTGCATTTACGGTTTCATAATAATACAATATACCTGAACAGTAGTAAAAGGAGAATCCGCAAATGAAAAAAGCACTTATATTTTACGGCGGTTGGCCGGGACACACGCCCAAAGAAACAAGCATGGTATTTGCCGGCATGTTAAAGAACGAAGGCTTTGCACTTACAATAACAGATAACATGCAGATTTTTGATTCCTGCGACAATATACTTGAGTTTGACCTGTTGGTTCCGAACATCACAATGGGCGATATTTCCAACACACAATGCGAAAATATTTCCAAAGCTGTAGCCGCCGGAGCCGGTATGGCAGGATGCCACGGAGGCATGTGCGACGCATTCCGTAACAGTAGCTTATGGCAGTTTATCACAGGGGCACAGTGGGTAGCACATCCCGGCAACTCAGATATCGAATATGAGGTTGAACTGCTCCGCGACGACGAACTCACCTTCGGTATTGACAATTTCAAAATCAAAACCGAGCAGTACTATCTGCATATCGACCCTGCCGTCAAGGTGCATGCGACAACAACCTTCCCCGTATCGGACGGAGAACACGCCTCCAACGGAATTGTTAAAATGCCCGTTATCTTCACCAAAAAATGGGGCAAGGGAAAAATATACTACAATTCACTTGGGCATACATACGAAATATTCAGTCTTCCTCAGCCACGCGAGCTTATGCGTCGCGGATTTTTGTGGGCATCAAGGTAAAAAACGGGACTTATTTTCGACTAAAAATGTCCAAAATTTGTGGTTTTAAAACACTTTACGGACATTTTTTGTGTTTTGCAAAAAAACTGTTGCAATCTTAAAATAGATGTGGTAATATCACAAATGAAAATAATGTAAACGATTACATAACATCGTATGACAACCGGTCAACAGTATAGATTAATGTAAGAACAGGAGTTGATAGATATTCATACAATTCAAGACGTCGCAAAACGTGCAGGCGTGTCGGTTGCTACGGTTTCACGCGTTCTTAACAAAAGTAATAATGTTAAAAAAAGCACATTCGACACTGTCATGGAGGCAGTAAATGAACTTGGCTACACCCCCAATCTGATGGGCAGAAACCTGCGTAAGAATGAAACAAAAGAAATTCTGATTATTGTGCCTACCATAATGAACACATTTCTGTCAAAGGTTGTAAAAGGCATAGAGGATACCGCTCACGAAAACGGCTACAGCGTCATAATACGTAACACGTATGAAGACTACACTATAGAACAGAATCATATCAATATGGTCAAAAATAAGCTGTCAGACGGTATAATCATGGTGGGATCCACCCTTTCCAAGCAGGAGTTGGACGAAATATCCGCTAAGATACCGATCGTGCAATGCAGCGAATACACTATCGGTGCAAACGTGTCCTACGTTACTACCGATAACTTCAAAGCCGCATATGACGCTGTTTCGTATCTGATAGCCGGCGGTAAAAGACGCATATTGCATTTTACCGTCGATAACGGATTCAGCTCGTCAATCGCCAGACTTGAGGGATACAAAGCGGCATTGGCAGATAACGGCATAGAATTTGACAAAAATCTTATAGAATACGGTAACTACGGTTACAACAACGCTGTAAGTGTAATCAAAAAAAGAGAAAAAACAGATTTTGACGCTGTGTTCGCTGTGTCCGACAGGATGGCGGCAGGTTGTATACGTGCGTTGGAAGACAGACAAATCAAGGTTCCCGATGACGTCTGGGTTATCGGATTTGATAATATAGACATTTCCTACATATTAAGACCGTCTATCACCAGCGTAGCGCAAAAGCAGTATGAAATGGGCAAAAAAGCTGTTCAGATACTGCTTGAAAAAATTTCAGATAACAGTATTAACCGTAAGGTGATGTTGGGATATAAAATCGTTAAACGGCAATCAACCGCCGATTAATATTGTTTATCAATAAAAAAGCAAAAACAAACCATAAAAATGAAAAGAGGAGAAAACTATGGACAAAAAATTAAAAGTAGGTATCATCGGTTGCGGTGGTATCGCAAACGGAAAGCATATGCCGAATCTTGCAAAAATCCCTGAAGTTGAATTGGTTGCATTCTGCGACATCATAATTGAAAGAGCACAAAATGCAGCTCAAAAATACGGCATCGAAGGTGCAAAGGTATATACCGACTACAGAGAACTTCTTGCAGACAAAAGCATAGACGTTGTTCACGTATTAACACCTAACAAATGGCACTCTGAAATTACCATTGCGGCTTTGGAAGCAGATAAACACGTTATGTGTGAAAAGCCTATGGCTATCAATGCTGCCGAAGCAATGAAGATGTATAAAGCTTGGCAAAAATCCAACAAAAAGCTCTCGTTTGGCTATCAGTACAGATGTCTGCCGATTCCGTCATATTCCAAACAGTTGGTTGAAGCAGGCGAGCTGGGCGAAATTTACTTTGCAAAAGCTCACGCTGTAAGACGCCGCGGTGTGCCTACATGGGGCGTATTCTTGGATGAAGAAGCTCAGGGCGGCGGTCCTCTTATCGATATCGGCACTCACGCTTTGGATATGACTCTTTGGCTTATGGATAACTATGAACCGCACATGGTTGTTGGTACAACATTCAGCAAATTAAGAGAATTAAGAGGTGCCGGCAACCCTTGGGGCGACTGGGATATAGACAAATTTACCGTTGAAGACTCCGCATTCGGTTTCATCAAAATGAAAAACGGTGCAACAATTATTCTTGAATCCAGCTGGGCACTTAACACTATCGAGCCAAGAGAAGCTCAGGCAACTCTTTGCGGTACAAAAGCCGGCTTGGATATGAAAGATAAATTGACACTTAACTACTCCAGAAACGGCAGACAGTGCATCGAAACACCTGACCTTAACGTAGGCGGTGTAGCATTCTATGCAGGCACAAGTGCAAGAGAACCTGCTTTTGTAGAAGCAAGAAGATGGATAGACGCAGTTCTGAACGATACAGAGCCGTTTGTAACACCTAAACAGGCATTGGTTGTATCTCAGATTCTTGACGCTATTTATGAATCTGCAAGAACCGATAAACCTGTATACCTTGATTAATAAGGAGTCTGTGATATGGACGATTTATCAATACAATTGTATTCATTAAGAAGCGATAAAGATTTTGAAGGCAGCTTTGAAAAGCTGGCTAAAATAGGCTATACCGGCGTTGAATTTGCCGGTTACCACAACCTTGATGCACAGGAAATGAAAAAGCTGCTCGATAACAACGGTCTTAAAGCTGTCGGCACGCACATCGGCGTGGATAAAATGCTTAACGAGCCTGAAAAAGAGATTGAGTATAACCTGGCTGTGGGAAATAAAAATCTCATAGTACCGTACTGCCCTATAAAAAGCAAAGACGATACTCTTAAGCTGGCGGAAGACTTTAACAAATTTGGTGAAATATGCAAAAAATACGGTGCTGTGTTCGGTTATCACAACCACGCACATGAATTTGCACTCGATAACGGCGAATACTTATTCGACATACTTATGGACAATACCTCTCCTGATCTTGTTAAAGCTGAAATCGACGTGTTTTGGGTTGCCTATGCAGGTCTTGACGTTCTTGAAACTTTAAAGAAATACAAGAACAGATTACCGCTGATCCACTTAAAAGAGCTGGAAAATATGGAAACACGTGCAAATGTGTCTCTGGGCAAAGGCATAATTGATTTCAAAGCCATAAAGGAACAATATTCCGACGCTACATTTATAGTTGAACAGGAACAGATAGAAGAAGGCGTTGATATTTGGGAAAGCATCAAAATAGGATGCGATTACTGGAATAGTCTGTAACAAAAAATGCGGCCGGACATGATTTTTAATGTCCGGTCAATCAAGGGCTGAACAACCGTTCAACCTTTGGTTGACCAAATCTTGGTTGACCAAATCTTGGCGTACCAAATCTTGGCTGACCAAATCTTCGTAAACTAAATTATAAGGAGAGTATTAATTATGAAACTTGGTGTTTTAACCGTTGCATTATATGACAGAAGTTTTGAAGACGCTTTAAAATATTTACACGGATTGGGCGTGCAGACTGTTGAAGTCGGAGTCGGTGGATTCCCGGGCGACAATCACTCAAACGCATCCGAGCTTGTGAAGGACGACGCTAAAATAAAGGCGTTTAAGGAGTTAGTTAAAAAATACGATATGGAAATATCGGCATTGAGCACTCATAATAACCCTGTCCATCCGGACGCCGATACCGCCGCACTGGCACAGGCTGAAATTGAACGTGCAATAATCCTTGCAGAAAAGCTGGGTGTAAACACTATCGTAGGATTTTCCGGCTGCCCCGGCGATGCTCCCGGTGCAAAGAATCCGAACTGGGTAACATGTCAGTGGCCGAACGTTTTCCGCGATATTTTAAATTATCAGTGGAACGATGTTTTAGTTCCGTATTGGGAAAAGACAGCTAAATTTGCAAAGGACAGCGGCGTCAATATTGCTCTTGAAATACATCCCGGCTTTTGTGTGTACAATACCGACACAATGCTCAAGCTTCGCAGAGAAGCAGGCGATAATATAGGTGCAAACTTTGACCCAAGCCATCTGTTCTGGCAAGGCATCGACCCTGTTCAGGCAATAAAGGCTCTTAAAGGTGCAATCTATCATTTCCATGCAAAAGACGTTAAAATTGACAATGCCAACACCGCCGTAACAGGTGTGCTTGACACATTAAACGATTTCACAAACGTAAATCAGCGTTCATGGGTATTCCGCACTGTGGGATACGGTCATGGAAAAGAAGTTTGGAACGATATGATAAGCACGCTTAAAGCAACAGGCTATGACGGTGCTATAAGTATAGAGCATGAAGACGCGTACATGTCGCCTGTTGAAGGCTTGGAAAAGGCTATTTCCTTCCTGAAAGACGTTATCATCTATCAAAGCCCCGGCGAAGCATGGTGGGCATAAAATAAAAATCAAGCGGATCCAATACCGCCAAAGCGGTATTGGATCTTTTTATTAAAACAAAGAAAGGTTTTTGTGATGTTGAAACATTTATCCGGCTCAATGTTAAAATACGACATAAAAACTTACGGTATGCGTGATTATCTTATATTCTCAAGCGCAACGCATTATGACTGGAAATACGGGTTTATCAAAACCGTTATAATAAAAACGTCCGCTAAAGGTACAGACTACCGCTCTGTTTATGATTTGCGTATGAAATTGCTGCAGTTGCAATATCCGCTTGTCAAATATGTCGATGTAACAAACGGCATGTTAACGATAAAATATATATCCTCCGACAACGCTCCGAAAAACGCGCTGACTCCTTTGTTGGATATGATAAACAAAAGCTTGGAAAACTGTTTCCCAAACTGCTGTATTAACTGCGGCAGCCTGATAACAGACAAAAAATCCTCCTTTACCGATGCATCCCTATTCGGCATTTACACTTACTGCCAAGACTGTCAACACATTTTTTACGAACGCAAACGCTCTGTTTTAAAAAAGACGTTTTCGGCGGCGGTAGAAAGCTTTATCGTATCTGAAGCGATAGCGTTGATATGCTTTATAAGCAGTCAGATGCTGCGGCTCGTCTGTCTTATATCGGCACTGTCGCTTGTGCCGATATACCGGTATTTTTCCGACGGCAGCGGCAGATTTTCGTTTATTCCCCTCATTCTCTGTAACACATTCATATTTGCAAGCATTTGCTTTTTGAGCGGATATTCGCCGGTTCAAACTGTGCTGTGCTTTTTTGTTGCTGAAAGCATTTTCATATTCAGCTGGTACTATCATGTTAAAAATGCACTTTTATAACCGAAAAGATATTCTTCTGTCTCTGTTCTTCATAAAAAATGAACGGTTTTTGTTTTATAATAAAAAAACACTTGCAAATCACAAAGAAATACCATAGAATTAATTTACATATTATACCATTTTTGTAAATTAAATGGTATTTGAGAGGGACGCACTATGAAGGATAGCATCACATACTCGGTAAGAACAGATACAATATCGGACGAAAACAACATATCTCATACCGTTTACGGCATAGACGTGTACCGTAACGGTCAAATCATCAAAAGCATCCCGAATATTTGCTGTGATTATGACGCTATGGCTAACCTGGCAATTTTGTGGAATTCAATGGACGTTGATGTTACACATATAAACGACGTCATAGAAGACAGTATAAATTAACCTTCAAAAGAATTGCAAGCGCAAAAAAACATCTTAATAACTTTCAAAACCATCGTTTTTAAAATACGGTGGTTTTTTTAAAATATTTTTATGATGCCTTCCCAAAACTATTGTAATAAGTAAATTTTTGTAATATAATAGGAATAAATATAAATATAAAACGGAGATGAAAAAGCATCTTATGAATATAGTGATAATAGGCGACGGAAAGGTCGGTACAACTCTTTCAAGACAGTTGCAGTATGAAGGACACAGCATTGTTGTTATAGACAACGATCAAAATGCCCTTAAAAATTCCATCAACTCACAGGATATAATGTGTGTTGCCGGAAACGGTGCCACTATCGACGTTCAACTTGAGGCAGGTGTAAACAAAGCCGATCTGGTTATAGCATGCACATCTCAGGATGAGCTTAACATGCTGTGCTGTCTTATCGCCAAAAAGCTTGGTGCAAACAAAACCATTGCCAGAGTCCGTACGCCTGAATATTTTGCCCAGTTGGGTGCAATCAAAGACGAATTGGGACTTAGCATGGCAATAAACCCTGAGCTTGCGGCGGCAACAGAAATGTCCCGCGTATTCTTATTCCCTGCGGCAACAAAAGTGGAGCTGTTTGCAAAGGGCCGTGTTGAATTGGTCGAATTCAAACTGGCGGACAATTCAATATTGGACTATGTATCCCTTTCCGATCTTTACAAAAAGTATAAAATCAAAATTCTGGTATGTGCCGTTGAACGCGGCAGCGATGTGTTTATTCCGAACGGCGACTTTGTGCTCAGGAGCGGCGACAGGTTGAGCATCACCGGATTACATTCCGAAATTGAAAAATTCTTTAAAAGCATAGGGCAAGTTGTGAATAAAGTTAAAGACGTGCTGATAGTAGGCGGCGGAAGAATCGGCTATTATCTTGCAAAGCAACTGCAAACGCTTGATATGAACGTTAAGATAATAGAACAAGATATTGAAACCTGCAAACGTCTTAGCGAGGCACTTCCAAAGGTTACAATAATACACGGAAACGGTAACGATCACGGCGTTTTAAAAGAGGAAGGCATCGAGAGTGCAGACGGATTTGCGGCACTTACCGGCATAGACGAAGAAAATATAATAATGTCTATGATAGCCGCATCAAACAACGTTACAAAAGTTGTTACAAAGGTTAATTTAAGCACATATGCCGAAATGGCTGAAAAGCTTGGCTTGGAAAGTATAATAGCACCAAAAAATGTTGTCGCAAACAATATTATAAGTTATGTAAGAGCTATGCAAAACTCTTACGAAAGCAATGTGGAAACGCTTTACAAGCTTATTGACAACCGTGTTGAGGCTGTGGAATTTGTAGTTAAACAAAACGGAAAATGTACAGGTATACCGCTTAAAAATCTGAAGACAAAGAAAAACATGCTTATAGCGTGCATAGTGAGAAACAGGAAGGTCATTTTCCCTGACGGTAATGAATGTATACTTGCGGGCGACAGTGTTATACTGGTTACCACCAATCAGCGTTTTAACGACATTGAGGATATTTTGGAGTAAATTATGAACAAAAGACTTATTGTACATGTATTAAGTAAAATGATGCTGTTTGAGGCGTTACTGCTGCTGGCTCCGGCACTGGTATCGTTGATATATAAAGACTATACCGACACGGTCGTGTTTGTTACGGTTGCGGCTTTTGTGGCGGTTTTTGGTGCAGCGGTCATACTTTTAGCAAAGCCGAGAGATTATCATATATACGCAAAAGAAGGCTTTGTTGTTGTGGCACTTGCGTGGATTTCGTGGTCTGTAGTCGGCTCTCTTCCCTTCTATATAAGCCACGCAATACCAAAATACGCAGACTGCCTGTTTGAAACGGTTTCAGGTTTTACAACAACCGGTTCGTCTGTGCTGTCAAATATTGAGGCGTTATCGAAGGGAATGCTGTTTTGGCGTAGCTTCACGCATTGGGTAGGCGGCATGGGTGTGTTGGTCTTTGTTATGGCACTCATATCCGTTACCGAAAATAACACAATGAACCTTATGCGTGCCGAAGTTCCCGGCCCTGTGGTCGGCAAGCTGGTGCCGAAGGGCAGGTCAAACGCAAAAATTCTGTATGCAATATACCTGGGATTAACCGTTGCGGAAATGATATTTTTATTGCTGGGCGGCATGCCTTTGTATGACAGTATTGTCCATGCGTTCGGCACGGCAGGCACAGGCGGTTTCAGTATCAAATCCGCCAGCATCGCCTACTACAACAGTGCATATATCGACGGCGTCATAACCGTGTTTATGATTCTGTTCGGCATAAACTTCAATTTGTATTATTTTATTTTGATAAAAAAACTGACTTATGTAAAAAGCAACCACGAGTTAAGAGTGTTTCTGGGTGTCGTTGCGGCAGCTATGCTTGTTATAACGCTTAACATTATGCCTATATACAAAAATATCGCATCGGCGTTCAGATATGCTTCGTTTCAGGTAGCGGCTGTGGTGTCCACCACAGGTTATTCGACTGCTGATTTTAACAAATGGCCCGAGCTTTCAAAAACCATACTGCTTACGCTTATGTTTATGGGCGGATGTGCAGGCTCTACGGGCGGCGGAATTAAAGTGTCCCGTGTAATGCTGTTGTTTGAATCGGCAAGAAACAAGATAAATAAACTCATAAATCCCCGAACAGTTAAACCTATCAAGCTTGAGGGCAAGGTTGTGTCGGACGAAACAATAGCTGATTTCAATGCGTATATTATAATGTATGTGCTTGCCATTGTTATATCTGTATTGCTTATATCGGTTGATAATTTTGACTTTACCACTTCCAGCACATCTGTCATAACTTGTATAAACAATATAGGCCCGGGATTGGGCAACATTGTCGGCCCTGCTGGCAATTTCGCACACTATTCCACATTTTCAAAAATGGTGCTGTGTTTTGATATGCTTCTCGGCCGCTTGGAAATATTCCCTATGGTTATGCTGTTGAGTCCGACAATATGGAAAAAGAAATTCATCTGATAAATCACGTCTTGCAAAAATTTACCGATAATGGTATGATGAAATAAATTAAATTATGGGAGGATACAAAAAAATGGCTAAAGGATTAGGCGAAAAAACATGGTTGATTCCGGACGGCTTTCTGCCGATACATAGTACCGGCGATTTTCCGAGCCACGAGGCAATATGTGTGTTAAACACAGGTGATGCGGATGCTCATTTGAATATTTGCTTTTATTTTGAAGACAGAGACCCAATGACCGATTTTGAGTTTGTATGCGGCAGCAACAGAACCCAGCATATACGTCTTGACAGATTAAAGGATAAAAACGGTAATGGCGTTCCTACGGGCGTACCTTACGCCATCAAAGTCTGCAGCGATGTTGAAATTGTTGTTCAGCACAGCAGAATGGACACCACTCAGCCGGCTATGACTCTTATGACCACTATGGCACATCCTATAAAATAAAGTTGAAAATAGTCGTATTTTGATATTGTAATATAAAAGAGTATGTGCTATAATATAATTAATTGAACTGATGAAATATTATGGAGGAATAAAAACATGAAACAAATTAAAACATTAACAAAAGCATCTTTGAAAGAAACAAAATCCAAGGGCGGCTGCGGTGAATGTCAAACATCCTGTCAATCGGCATGCAAAACATCTTGCACAGTTGCAAACCAAAAGTGCGAAAATATCTAATTTAACATTTAAAAACCGCAAATCAGGGTGTATTTGTTTTGGATGTGTTCATCTGATGCCGTATGCCCTTTTTTGTTGCGTTAAACAGAACGGAGAAAACTTTTATGATACATCAATATACGATGTTCGGATTAAATATAGTGTTGGATGTATACAGCGGTGCGGTGCATGCAGTATCGGACGCTGTGTATGAAATATTGCTCTACCTTGCCGATGAAACCGAATTACCCGACACTATACCGGCAAATGTGCTGAATATTTTAAGCGAACGCTACACCAAAGACGAGCTTATCGAAGCGTACGGCGAAATATATGAACTGCATAAACAAGGGCTTTTGCTCACAGACGACGAATACAAAGACCTTGCACTTAATTTACCAAAGAAGTCTGTTGTAAAGGCATTATGTTTGCATATAGCCCACGATTGCAACCTGCGTTGCAGCTATTGCTTTGCCGACACCGGCAGCTTTAAAGGAAAGCGTTCTTTAATGAGCTTTGAAACAGGTAAAAAAGCAATAGATTTTGTGATAGAAAATTCCGAACACAGACGAAATATAGAAATAGACTTTTTCGGCGGCGAACCGCTTATTAATTTTAAGGTTGTCAAGCAGATAACCGAATATGCCAAAGAACAGGGCAAGCTCCACGATAAAAACTTTCGTTTCACAATAACCACAAACGGCTTATTGCTTAACGATGAAATTAACGACTACATAAATGAAAACATGTCTAACGTTGTTTTAAGTTTAGACGGCCGTCCGCAAATCAACGACCGTGTACGCCGCCGTGTAGACGGTACCGGCAGTTACGATACGATTGTGCCTAAATTCAAAAAGCTTGTCGAATCAAGAGGCACAAAGGACTATTATATCCGCGGCACCTTTACCGCAAATAATCTGGATTTTGCACAAGATGTTATGCATATTGTCAGCTTGGGCTTTAAACAGACAAGTATGGAACCGGTTGTCGTGCCGGATACCGAATACTACGCTATTCTACCGGAACATCTGAACAAGATATACAGCGAATATGAACGTCTTGCACAGATATACATCGAAAAAAGGCAAAGCGGCGAACCGTTTAACTTTTTCCATTTTATGATTGATCTGGATCAGGGGCCTTGTGTAATCAAAAGGCTCTCCGGCTGCGGAGCGGGACATGAATATCTTGCAATAACGCCGGACGGCGATATATATCCTTGCCATCAGTTTGTAGGCGATAAAAATTTCTATATGGGCAATGTATTTGATAAAACATTCGATTTGTCGATAAAAGAAAAGTTTGAAAAATCCAATGTGTACACAAAACCGTCGTGTCAGGACTGTTTTGCAAAATTCTATTGCAGCGGCGGTTGCTGTGCAAACGCATATCATTTTAACAACGATATCAACAAGCCGTATGAAATGGCATGTGCAATGGAGAGAAAACGTGTGGAGTGTGCCATAGCTATTGCGGCAAAACTTAAATTAGATGAATAGAGGGGTTTAAAATGTCGGGAAATTATATGAGAGCAAGACGTAAAGTTAGAAAGGCAAGAGCTTTTATCCTTGTACTGATTTTAATTGCGGTTGCTGTGTCGATAGTGTTTGCGGTAAACGCTTTCAGACACAAAAACGACTCTGACGATGAAAACAACGGCAAGCCGGGCATATTCACATTATTCAAAGCGACACCAACGCCCGAACCAACGCCCGAACCTACTCCTGAACCAACTCCCGAACCGACGCCTGAACCAACGCCAAGCACTGCACCATCCAATCCGGAAAAAACGCCTACTCCATCGCATCCGGCCGATTTAAAAAGCACGGTGTATGCTAAAAACGGCGAAAGAGCGGCATACTTAACTTTCGACGACGGCCCAACAAAAACCGTAACTCCTTCCATATTGGATACCCTTAAAGAGTATAATGTGAAAGCGTCATTCTTTGTTATCGGTTCGCTGGCAGAAGCTAATCCGAGCCTTTTACAGCGAGAATATGACGAAGGGCATCTTATTTTGAATCATTCGTATTCACATGATTACAAAAAGATATATGCCGAGAAATATTGCAAACGGAAAGCATAATAAGAAACATCATAGGTGTTGAGCCTGTTAAAATAGTACGTTTTCCGGGCGGCAGCTTTGAAAAGAAAACGGAATTTAAAGACTCTTTGATTGATATAGGATATAAATACATTGACTGGAACTCTTTAAACGGCGATGCCGAGGGACAGTCCAGAACAGTGGATCAGCTTATTGCACGTATAAAAGAAACATCAAAATCCGAGGATATTGTTATTTTGATGCACGATGCAGCAGCAAAGAAGAACACCGCATTGGCATTGCCTCAAATTATTCAATATCTTAAAGACCAAGGCTTTACATTCAAACAATTTGACCGTTAAAAAAGGTTGCGGAAAATTTATTTTTCCGCAACCTTTTTTATGCAGTTAGCCCATTACTATATTTCCATTATTACAGGAAGTATCATAGGACTGCGTTTTGTTTTTTCATACAAATAAGCAGACACATTGTTTTTAAGTGAGCTCTTTAATGTTGCCCAGTCCGAAACACCCTTTTCGCGACACTTTGTGAAGGAATCAAGTGCAACCTCTTTTGCATGTTCTATCATGTCCTCCGCTTCACGCACATATACAAATCCACGCGATATTATATCCGGTCCGGCAACCAGGTTGCCCTCCTTGGAAATAGTGAGAACTATGACAATCAACCCGTCCTGCGACAAATGTTTTCTGTCACGCAAAACTATATTGCCCACATCGCCGACGCCCAAACCGTCAACCAGTATCTGACCGGCAGGCACTGTGCCCGATATATGTGCGGTTTTTTCGTTTATCTCAAGCACATTTCCGTCGGTGAGAATGAAGGTGTTTTTAGCAGGCACTCCCATAAGTTCAGCCAACATGGCATGAAGCTTCAAATGCCTGTATTCACCGTGGGCAGGTATGAAGTATTTAGGTTTTGTAAGACCTAATATAATTTTCAGCTCCTCCTGGCAGGCATGCCCCGAAACGTGCATCTCAGCAGAAGAATCGTATATAACTTCGGCACCGGTTTTGAACAGCTCGTTAACCACTCTGGACACCGTTTTTTCATTACCGGGTATAGGCGATGCCGAAAGAATTACCAAATCGTCTTTGGTAAGCTCCACTTTTTTATGGTCGGAAAAAGCCATTCTGAATAACGCACTCATAGGCTCGCCCTGACTTCCGGTCGTTACTATAACAAGCTGATCGGGATTATACTTGCCGATAGAGTCAATGTTTATAAGCACGCCCTCCGGCACCTTCATGTATCCCAAAAGTATTGCAACTTCCACAATGTTTTCCATGCTTCTGCCGGACACAGCAACCTTTCTGCCATGACTCGCCGCGGTGTTTATAATTTGCTGTACACGGTGAACGTTTGACGCAAATGTCGCAATGATAATTCTTTTGTTGCAGCCTTTGATTATTTCCTCAAATTTATAGCCTACATTTCTCTCTGTCATTGTGTATCCGGGACGTTCAACATTTGTACTGTCGGACAGCAATGCCAACACGCCGTTTCTGCCAAGCTCGCCAAAACGTGCAAGGTCTATCATCTCACCTTGGATAGGTGTGCAGTCTATTTTAAAGTCGCCCGTATGCACAACCGTTCCGATAGGTGTTGTAATAGCCATTGCGACAGCATCGGCTATTGAATGGTTTGTGCGTATAAATTCAACCTTGAAGCATCCGAGAGTTACCGTATCACCGGCACTGACTCTGCAAAGCTTACATTTTGATAATATGTTGTGTTCTTTAAGTTTATACTCCACCAAGCCAAGGGTGAGTCTTGTGCCGTAAACCGGCACATTAATGCTTTTTAAAAAGTAAGGCAATCCGCCTATATGGTCTTCATGGCCGTGTGTCAGCACAATGCCCCTTACCTTTTCTCTGTTCTTTTCAAGATATGTTATGTCGTTTATTACCAGGTCTACGCCCAGCATATCGTCATCGGGAAATGCCAGACCGCAGTCAACAACAATAATATCATCACCATACTCAAACACAGTAAGGTTACGGCCTATCTCCGTCATTCCGCCGAGCGGTATTATTTTCAATTTTCCTTTTTTTGCCACAATTTTACCTCCGTAAGCACCTGCTTGCTTAATGCAGGCACATGTCAACCGTTTTTCATGTAACAATCATCTGCACGCATAAAAGCAAACGATAACTTTAAAATTATCGCTTATAAACACATGAAAAACTACCGTTAATAGTTATATTCTGTTATTGAATTGAATTTATACAATTCCAGCCAAAATTCCGCACAAATTTTTCCGGGCTGAAAAAATGCCGTTTGGTTTTCCGAACACATTATCTTTTCATATTTTATCATAAATTTGAAAATAAGTCAACCCATATTGACAATAATTCGAACAAACCGTCGGAAAATAAAACGATTGACTATCAAACAAAGTTTTGGTATACTATATATTGGTATATGTGTATGTTTATGTACAAGATTAAGTATATTTTTAAATAAAGGATTTGATAAAATGGCGAAGGAGAATTATACAAACGAAAGCATATCCGCATTGAAAGGTGCTGACAGAGTCCGTCTGCGACCGGCAGTTATTTTCGGGTCTGACGGATTGGAAGGCTGTCAACATTCCATGTTTGAAATTTTGTCAAATTCGATAGACGAAGCCCGTGAAGGCTATGGCGATATTATTGAAATAACACGTTTTGCGGATAATTCCATAGAAGTGCGTGATTACGGACGGGGTATACCGGTGGATTTTAACCAAAAGGAACAGCGTTATAATTGGGAGCTTGTGTTTTCGGAGCTTTATGCCGGCGGCAAATATAACAATAACAGCGGAGGCGACTATGAATTCAGTCTTGGCCTGAACGGTCTGGGAAGCTGTGCCACGCAGTACAGTTCAGAATATATGGACGTTACCGTCTTCCGTGACGGATACAAATACACCCTGCACTTTGAAAAAGGCGAAAATATAGGCGGTCTGAAAAAAGAAAAGTTCAACTATAAAAAAACAGGATCCATACAACGCTGGAAACCGGATAAAGACGTATTTACCGATATTGATATTCCTCTTGAATTCTTTCAGGATATTTTAAAAAAGCAAGCGGTTGTCAATTCCGGCATAACCTTTGTGCTTTACAACGAAACCGATGAGGGCACAATGGATATGTATGAATATGTATATCCGCACGGCATAGTGGACTATGTAAAAGAGCTGGAGAAAGAAAAAGCCTTCACCCAGCCCGAATTCTGGCAGGCTACACGTTCGGGCCGCGACAGAGACGATAAGCCGGAGTATAAACTCAAAATGGAATTTGCCTTCTGTTTCACAAACGACAATCCCGTAATAGAATACTATCATAACTCAAGCTTTCTGGAATACGGCGGTTCGCCTGAAAAGGCTGTTAAAAACGCGTTTGTGTACGCTATAGACAGCTATATAAAACAGCAGAATAAATACAGCAAAAACGAAAGCAAAATAACCTTTGTGGACGTTTCCGACAGTCTTATACTTGTATCAAATTCATTTTCGACCATGACAAGCTACGAAAACCAGACAAAAAAGGCAATAACAAACAAATTTATACAAGACGCCATGACAGATTTTCTGCGTCATCAGCTGGAAGTATATTTTATAGAAAACAAAACCGATGCCGATAAAATATCGGAACAAATTCTTATAAACAAACGCAGCAGAGAAAAAGCGGAAAAAGAGCGTACCAACATCAAAAAGAAGCTCACGGCAAATATAGATATAACCAACAGAATACAAAAATTTGTCGACTGCAGAACAAAAGACGTTACCAAACGTGAAATATATATAGTTGAAGGCGATTCGGCATTAGGTTCGTGTAAGCTGGCACGAAACGCAGATTTTCAGGCTATTTTGCCTGTACGCGGTAAGATTCTGAACTGTTTAAAAGCAGACTATGACAAAATTTTCAAAAGCGACATCATACTTGACTTAATACGCGTTTTGGGCTGCGGTGTGGAGATACAAACCAAACATTCAAAAGAATTTGACACCTTTAATCTAAACAACCTGCGATGGGATAAAATCATCATATGCACCGATGCCGATGTGGACGGTTTCCAGATTCGTACGCTGATACTCACCATGCTGTACCGTCTTGTGCCGACATTGATAGACGTCGGAAAGGTGTTTATTGCGGAATCTCCGTTGTACGAAATAAACTGTAACAAAAAAACGTATTTTGCATACAGCGAGTACGAAAAAAATCAGATTATAAGCTCGTTTAATCCTGATGACAAATACTCCATACAGCGTTCCAAAGGTTTGGGCGAAAACGAACCCGATATGATGTCGTTGACAACCATGGCACCCGAAACAAGGCGTCTGATAAAAATAACTCCCGATGATGCGGAAATGACCTCACAGATGTTTGACGTGCTTTTGGGCGACAATTTACAGGGCAGAAAAGATTATATCGCCGAAAAAGGAAAAGGATATATAGATCTTGCGGATATAAGCTAAATCTCCCAAAAAGGCGGAAAGGATAATCTATCATGGATAAACAGATAACAATACAGCCAATAACTCAAACTCTTGAAAAAAACTATATGCCGTACGCCATGAGCGTTATAGTGTCGCGCGCCATACCGGAAATAGACGGACTTAAACCGTCTCACAGAAAGCTGTTATACACAATGTATAAAATGGGGCTTTTAACAGGCTCAAGAACAAAGTCGGCAAACGTTGTGGGACAGACAATGAAACTCAACCCGCACGGCGACATGGCTATATATGAGACTATGGTGCGTCTGACAGGCGGCAACGAGGCACTTTTGCATCCGCTGGTGGATTCAAAAGGCAACTTCGGCAAACAGTATTCACGTGATATGGCATTTGCCGCATCACGTTACACAGAAGTGAAACTTGAGCCTATAGCAGCGGAACTCTTTACCGATATTGACAAAAACACTGTGGATTTCACAGATAACTATGACTCCACACTGAAGGAGCCCACCCTGCTGCCGACGTCGTTTCCGAATATTCTTGTAAACCCGAACCAGGGCATAGCCGTTGGTATGGCAAGTAATATCTGCAGCTTTAATCTTGAGGAGATTTGTAATTTCACCATTGCGTATCTAAAAGACAAAAACTGCGATATTTTCGACTACATTACCGCTCCGGATTTTTCAACCGGTGCACAAATTATATACGACAAGGAAGAGTTAGAAAAAATTTATGCCACAGGCAAGGGCACATTCAAGCTGCGTTCTTGTTACAATTACGACAAGAAAAACAATTGTATAGAGGTTACCCAAATACCGTACAGCACAACTACCGAAGCCATAATAGACAAAATAATAGAACTGATAAAGGGCAATAAAATACGTGAAATAAGCGATGTGCGTGACGAAACCGATATAAACGGTTTAAAAATAGCCATAGATTTAAAACGCGGCACAAATCCCGATGCTCTTATGAACCGTCTTTTCAACATGACAACCCTGCAGGATACCTTCAGCTGTAATTTTAACATACTTATAAACAGCGAGCCTATGGTTCTTGGCGTACGTGAGATTATCGACCAATGGTGCAAATTCAGAATAGAGTGTATAAAACGCAGTTTGATTTTTGACATAAACAAAAAAAGTCAGCGTCTGCATTTGGTACAAGGCCTTAAAAAGATACTTATGGATATAGACAAAGCCATTGCCATAATACGCAATACCGAGAAGGAAGAAATGGTTGTGTCCAACCTTATGATAGGCTTTTCAATCGACCGCATCCAAGCGGAATACATTGCGGAAATAAAGCTGAGGAACCTGAACAAAGAGTACATTTTGAACCGTGTAAACGAAATAGACCAGCTTATAAACGACATAGACTATATGCAAAAGCTGTCCGAAAGCGAAAAAGGCATAAGCAAGCTGATAATTAAAGATTTGGAGCGTATAATTAAAAAATATGCAAAGCCGCGTAAAACGCAGATAATTAATGCGGATAATATTGAAACATACGTTGAAAGCGAACATATAGAAGACTATCCTTTGCATTTGTATCTGACAAAAGACAACTATTTCAAAAAAGTGTCTATGGCGTCTTTAAGAGCCGGTAATTCGCAGCATAAGCTCAAAGAGGGCGACGTGGTCGTTTGCGATATTGAAACAACAAATAAAACGGATATTTTGTTTTTTTCTGATAAGCAAGCCGTTTATAAAGTAAAGACGTATGATATGAATGACGTCAAGCTAAGCGTCATGGGCGATTATCTTCCAAATCTTTTGGAGCTTGACGGAGATGAACGCATAGTGTATATGATAGCAACGTCAGACTACAAAGGCATGGTACTGTTTGCATTTAAAAACGGCAAAGTGGCAAAGATACCATTGGAGGCATATGCAACAAAGACTAACCGTAAAAAATTGATAAACGCATATTCAGCAAATTCCGATCTGTGTTCGGTTGAATATATCACTAAAGACACTTTTGTTGTGTTATATGACAATTCCGACAGAGCATTAACCGTAAATACCGCAGACATATCGCTGAAAACAACAAAGTCGTCGCAAGGTATACAGGTGATGAACCTGCGTAAACGTTCTGCGTTGGATAAGCTGTGTCTTGCCGATAATTGTAAGCTCCAAGACTTTATGCAGTATAAATCACGCAATATTCCGGCATCAGGCTACACATTAAAAGGTAATGATGCACACGTAAAACAGCTTAGTTTGTTGGACGAATAATAAAAATTTGACTATACGAATATATTGTGATAGAATAGTCATTATCGTTATTTTACCACAGTACAAGCCATTCCAAATCTGAAAATCAGTTTATGCATTGCTTGTGCCAGAAACGAACGGAGAATTGATTATGAACAGCATTGATTTAAGCCAGTTAAAACTGCAGGCACTGGATCAGATAAAAAAAACCTACACCAAAATAGACGAAAATCTATACGATAAGTATAACGTAAAAAAAGGCTTGCGTAATTCCGACGGAACAGGCGTTATGGCAGGACTTACCGCTGTCGGCGACGTTAAGGGATACATAGTCGAGGACGGCGAAAGAAATCCTGTAGAAGGCCGTTTGCGATACAGAGGTATAAACCTGGTTGATATAGTTAATAATTGTAAAAAAGACGGCAGATTCGGTTATGAAGAAGTTGTGTATCTGCTTTTGTTCGGCGTATTGCCTACAAAATCCCAGCTTAAAACCTTTAATCAATGGATCGGCGAATCACGGGAAATGCCTGAAGGATTTGTCAACGATATGGTGTTGAAAGCACCGAGTGCCAACATTATGAATAAAATGGGCAGAAGCGTGCTTGCGTTGTACTCGTATGACGATAACCCCGATGATTTATCTCTGACAAACATATTGCGTCAGTCTGTCGAGCTGATCGCACGCTTTGGCACAATTGCGTCGGTTGCATATCAGGCTAAACGGCACTATCATGACAACAAAAGTATGTATCTGCATAACCCAAGAACGGATTTGTCCACTGCGGAAAACTTTTTGTATATGCTTCGTCCCGACAACCATTTCACACAGTTGGAAGCCGAAATTCTCGACACTGCTTTAATGATTCACGCCGAACACGGCGGCGGTAACAATTCCGCTTTTGCAACACGTGTTCTGTCATCGTCCGGCACAGATACATACTCTGCTATTTCCGCTGCTGTCGGTTCGCTTAAAGGCCCTAAACACGGCGGTGCAAACGCTAAAGTTATGGGTATGATAGAAGATTTTAAAGCCAATGTTAAAAATTGGGACAGTCCCGAGCAGGTGAAAGATCATATTGCAAAGATTATAAGAAAAGAAAGCTTTGACCGTTCCGGTTTGGTGTACGGTATGGGGCATGCCATATACACATTGTCCGACCCACGTGCAGTTATCTTAAAGCAAAAAGCACATGAGTTGGCTGTGGAAAGAGGTCGCGAAGAAGAGTTCAGGCTGTATGAAAACATAGAAAAATACACACCTGAAGTTTTTGCTGAAATCAGAGGTAACATCAAGGTGATGTGTGCAAACGTTGATTTGTATTCAGGCTTTGTTTATAACATGCTTGAAATTCCGCCGGAACTGTACACACCGCTGTTTGCCGTTTCAAGAATAGCCGGCTGGTGTGCACACAGAATAGAAGAGGTTGCAACCTGTTCTAAAATTATAAGACCGGCATATAAATCGATAATAAAAGGTTCGGAATATGTTCCGATTGATGAGAGAGTGTAATTTTTAAAGCGAAGGGATGGGTTTTTAATATGGCAGATAAAAACAAAATACTTGCACAAAACAAAAAAGCCCATCACGATTACTTCGTTTTGGAAACTTTTGAAACGGGTATAGAGCTTTTCGGCACAGAAGTCAAGTCTATACGTCAGGGCAAGCTTAATCTTAAGGACTCTTATGTTGTTGTGAGAGACGGCGAAGTTTTTATAAAAAATATGCACGTAAGTCCGTATGAAAAGGGAAATATTTTCAACAAAGATCCTTTACGCGACCGAAAACTGCTCATGCATAAAAAAGAGATTCGACGTTTAATAGGTGAAGTTCAGCGTCAAAGTTATACTATCGTTCCGTTGAGTGTATATTTAAAGGGTTCTTTGGTTAAAGTATCAATATGTCTGGCAAAGGGTAAAAAGCTGTACGACAAACGCGACGACGCAGCACAAAAGGATGCCAACAGAAGCATTGACAGAGCTGTAAAAGCAAAACAATACGAGTAAATATTATTCACGGGGGCGTAACGGGTTCGACGGGGATAATGAAACAAGAATAGCGGGTAGTGTGAGAAACACTTTAACTTCTCAAAATTTTTAAATTTAAACGCTAATAACGAATTAGTAGCTGCCTAATGTGCAGCCGTCCTTACTTTGAGGACCACGGCAAAGCATAGGGCGAATATTAGTGGTGAACGTGAACGCATGAATTCTTTGGCTTGCGTCATGAATTAAAAGATACTGAGTTAACTGCTTTGTCTGTGGAACAGTTAATGAGGGAATGTTAACCACAGAATGCACCCGGAGAAGTTCTTGCGGACTTGTTTTCGGACAGGGGTTCAACTCCCCTCGCCTCCACCA
>CAJOGA010000034.1 GCA_905233855.1 uncultured Clostridia bacterium | reverse complement strand
TGCTTTTAAAATCCTGTTTTCCAATCCTTCCGTAACGTCGTTTATATTTTTAAGATATGACATATCGGGATGTGTTATAGCTGTCTTTCGTAAAGTATACAGCAGCAAACTGCCGAGCATATCCGGAAACACCAAACCGTCTTGCATGGCGTCTGCAAATATGTCCTGCGCGGCGTCCGGCAGATAAGATGTTATATCCTGTCCGCTTTTCAGCATTTTACGCAACGCCGAGGCAGACGCAAAATTGCCGCATGTATCAAGGGAATCATGTTCTGTTTTAAAGCGTTTAACGGTTATGGGTTCAATGGTTGAATTTAACTGCTTTAACGCCTTTAAATATTCAACTGCAAGAATGTTGTTCGGCTGCGATAATAAATTTTTGTCTGTGCCGTACAGCTTTGAAAAGGCTTCGGTTACTGCCGTGGCATGGCTTAAGCCGTCGGACAGATATTGTTTTATAAGGCAGGACAGCTCATCGCTTTCGTTAAGCTCAAGATTAGCAACTTCCGAAAGAGCTTCTATATTGCCGCATTCCGACCCGAACGACAGTGCGTCAACACAGCCCAGAGCATTTGCAAGATACACACCGCCGTATGCAAAACGGTTCGCACTGCTTAATGCAAATACGGCGGGCAGTTCTATTACCAAATCCGCACCCCCGGCAAGAGCCATAAGGGTGCGTGCGTGCTTGTCGGTTATTGCAGGTTCGCCGCGTTGCACAAAGTTGCCGCTCATGATGCACGCAATACCCTCACAGCCGGTGAGCTTGCGAGTCAGCTCCAGATGCTGTTTATGTGCGTTATGAAACGGGTTGTATTCTGCTATTACGGCACAGATTTTCATTTGAACAAAACTCCTACAACGATTTTAAGCGTGTTTTTGCGTCGGCAATAGCTTTTTCAACCATCTCTTTTGCCGGACCGCCTGTAATATTTCGTCCGTTGACGCAGGTTTCCATACTGATTGCGTCGTAAATGTCCTCATCAAAAATGTCGGAGCATGCTTTGAATTCCTGCATGGTGAATTCGTCTATGGTTTTATTGTTGTTTATAGCGTATAACACCATTTTGCCCACAACCTCATGTGCCGAACGGAAAGGTAAGCCCTTTTTAACAAGATAATCTGCGGCGTCGGTGGCGTTTGTAAATCCGCCTTTTGCACCCTTTAACATGTTGTCTTTGTTTATTTTCATGGTTGCTATCATGTCGTTAAATACGGGCAGACAAAGCTTTACAGTGTCGATAGCGTCAAATATAGGTTCTTTGTCCTCCTGCATGTCCTTGTTGTAGGCAAGAGGCAGTCCCTTCATGGTGGTTAAAAGGCCCATTAAATGACCGTACACACGGCCTGTTTTGCCGCGTATCAGCTCTGCAACGTCCGGATTCTTTTTCTGAGGCATTATGGAACTGCCGGTAGAGAATGCGTCGTCCATCTCGACGAACGCAAATTCATGCGAGCTCCACAGGATAAGCTCTTCGCAGAAGCGGCTGAGATGCATCATTATAACGGACAAACACGATGCAAGCTCTATAACAAAATCCCTGTCGCTCACGCCGTCGAGCGAGTTTTGTGTTACCGAGCCGAAACCGAGCTTTGATGCGACAAATTCGCGGTCTAACGGATATGTTGTGCCGGCAAGTGCTCCCGAGCCGAGCGGCATAACATTGGTGCGTTTGCGGCAGTCTGTCAGACGGCTTACATCGCGGCTGAACATTTCAAAATATGCCATTGCATGATGTGCAAATGTGATAGGCTGTGCCTTTTGCAGGTGAGTATAGCCCGGCATGATGGTGTCGGTGTGCTGCTCAGCAAGGCTTATAATAGTACCTAAAAGCTTTTTCAGCATCTGCAATATTTCTTCTGTTTCGTCTTTTAAATACATTCTTATGTCCAAAGCTACCTGATCGTTTCTGCTTCTGCCGGTGTGCAGACGTTTGCCGGCGTCGCCTATGCGTTCTGTGAGCAGCTTTTCAACGTTCATATGTATATCTTCGGCATCTATTTCAAATTCCACCTTGCCGCTTTCTATATCGGCAAGAATTTCACCGAGCGTTTTAACTATAAGTTCGCTGTCGGCTTTTGGTATGATGCCCTGTTTGCCAAGCATTTCGGCATGTGCCATGGAGCCTTGTATGTCCTGCTTATACATACGGCTGTCAAAACGTATTGATGAATTAAAATCATCCACTTTTTTATCGGTTGGCTTCTGAAAGCGTCCGCCCCAAAGTTTCATCAAAAAACCTCCTGCATACATCTAACAAAGCCGCCGTCTGATATTGAGGCGGCGGCTGTTATGTTTTTATTATTTGTTCTTGTTTTTGTTTTTTTCAAGCATCATAGCTCTGACCTTTAACGGAAGACCGAACAGATTGATAAAGCCTTCGGAATCCTTTTGATTGTAAACGTGGTCTTCGCTGAATGTTGCGATGTCTTCGTCATACAAAGAGTACGGACTCTTAACGCCTGCCGACATAACGCTGCCTTTATAAAGCTTTACGCGAACAGTACCGGTAACCGTCTGCTGTGTGGAGTCAACAAATGCGGACAACGCTTCACGAAGCGGTGTGTACCAGTTGCCGTCGTATACGAGTTCGGCAAACTTGATAGCAACCTGTTCTTTGTAGTGAAGGGTTTGTCGGTCAAGAGTTAAATATTCAAGGTCTTTGTGAGCATAGTATAAAACTGTGCCGGCAGGTGTTTCATAAACGCCTCTGGACTTCATGCCCACAAGTCTGTTTTCAACTATATCGGCAATACCGACGCCGTTTTCACCGGCTATCTTGTTAAGCTTTTCAACCAAAGCAACAGGAGCCATCTTTTCGGAATTCAACGATACAGGCACACCTTTTTCAAAGCCTATTTCAACGTATGTAGGCTTGTCCGGAGCTTTTTCCGGAGAAACCATAAGCTCCAAAAAGTGTTCGTTGCCGTATTGCGGTTCGTTCCAAGGATCTTCAAGATCCATACCTTCATGGCTTAAGTGCCATATATTTTTATCTTTTGAGTAGTTGTCTTTTTTTGTAACCGGAACTTCAATTCCACGGGCAAGAGCGTAGTCTATTTCCTCTTCGCGGGATTTTATATCCCATATACGCCAAGGAGCTATTATTTTAAGATGAGGAGCAAGAGCTTTTATTGAAAGTTCAAAACGCACCTGGTCGTTACCTTTACCCGTGCAGCCGTGGCATATTGCAACGGCGCCTTCTTTTTCCGCTATTTCAACCAAACGCTTTGCAATACAAGGACGTGCAAAAGAGGTACCTAATAAGTATTTACCTTCATACACAGCCTGAGCCTTTATTGTCGGGAAGATGAAATCTGTAACAAATTCTTCTGTTAAATCTTCTATGTAAATTTTGGAAGCACCCGTTCTGATTGCTTTTTCCTTCAACGGAGCCAATTCTTCGCCCTGACCTACGTTTCCTGCAACGGCTATAACGTCATAGTCGTAGTTTTCTTTAAGCCAAGGGATTATGATAGATGTGTCAAGACCGCCCGAATAGGCAAGTATAACTTTTTCTTTATTCATAGTTGCAAAACCTCCCAGTTATTGTTAAAATAATTATACAACAATATTTTTAAATATACAAGTGAAATATTTGAATAAATTTGCCGCATATCACTCATATAATTTAACAATTATAACGAAACGGAGCGTAATATGATTATTTTGGGCATAGACCCCGGCTATGCGATAGTGGGGTACGGTGTGATAGAAAGCATAGCAAATAAATGCAAACCGATTGCATACGGCGTTATAACAACTCCCGCCAAGATGGCTATGGAACAGCGTCTGCTTATAATATATAACGAGCTGAACGGTATAATAGACAAATATAAGCCGGACGAAATGGCAATAGAGGAATTGTTTTTCAACACCAACGCAAAGACGGTTATAAATGTAGGTCAGGGCAGGGGTGTGTGCCTTGTGGCTGCCGCAGCAAAGGGCGTGCCTATAAGCGAATACACACCGCTTCAGATAAAACAGGCTCTTACGGGCTATGGCAGAGCGGATAAAAACCAGATACAGCAAATGGTTAAAATGTTTCTTAATCTGGAATCTGTTCCAAAGCCCGACGATGCCGCCGACGCAGTCGCGGTTGCGGTTTGTCATGCACATTCGCGTCAGCTTAACAAAAAGCTTTGATATAGCCTAATTTAGTTGTTGAATTTTGATGTGTGTTGATATATAATATAAATTATTGCGAATTCAAGGATCAGACATTTAAATCGGAGCAACGTTTGTTGAATATATAATTATATGGCTTTTTTAGTTGCAAGACAAGTTTTTATGTGATCAATGATGAGTTTTTGCAATGTAAATAAATAAAAATTTTTCCGGAGGGTGTTTTACCATGAACAAAAAATTAAGAGAAGTAGTAATGGCAGGTATTTTAACGGCATTTTCAATATTGATTGCCGCAACATTTCCAAAATTGCCTTTGCCTCAACCGTTTACATTGACTTTGGGTTCACACGTTCCTACCATGATAGCAATGTTTATATCGCCTTTGGTAACGGTATTCACTGTTATAGGTTCAATCATAGGTTTCTGGATAGCAACGGGCAACCCTATTGTTATGTTGCGTGCGGCATCGCATATAATATTTGCTGTTGTGGGTATGTATATGCTCAAGAAAAACGCAAACATATTCCTGGTTATAATTGTAACGCTTATTTTGCATGCGACAGCAGAGCTTGCATTGGTTTATTTCCTTACAGGCATACTCACTCCCGATGCACTTGCAAAAAGCACAATTACGTCATTGTCATACATAGCTTTCGTAGGAACGGCAGTACACCACGTGCTTGACTCGATTGTTACATCTCCGATATTGTTTGCGCTTGAAAAGGCGAAACTTATCAACACGAAGGTGTTCGGTAAGAATAAATAAGAAAAGAGCAGCCTGAATATGCCGAAAGCAGTTGTTAAAGAGGTTTTGGAAAATTCAATAGCCGAAGAGATAGGTATTTGTCCGGGAGATGCAATATTATCTGTTGACGGCGAAACCTTTTGCGATATACTGGAATATAAATTCCTTGTCGCGGAGGAAGAAATTGACCTTGAAATAGAAAAAGCAGACGGCACTGTTGTATGTTTCACCGTTGAAAACAACTACGAAGATTTAGGCATAGTTTTTGAAAACGAGCTTATTGATAAACCCAAGTCGTGTCATAATAAGTGTATATTTTGTTTTATAGACCAGCTGCCCAAAGGCATGCGGCCGACAATGTATTTCAAAGATGATGATACACGCCTGTCGTTTTTGCAGGGGAATTATGTTACTCTCACAAACCTGGACGACGACGCAATTAACCGCATTATCCGAATGAGGCTGTCGCCGATAAACGTGTCGGTGCACACAACAAACCCCGCTTTAAGGGTTAAAATGCTGAAAAACCCCAAAGCCTCCAAGATAATGGACAGATTAAATAAATTTGCACAAAACAATATAATCGTCAATGCACAAATAGTGCTTTGTCCCGATGTGAATGACGGCGATGAGCTGGACTCAACAATAGAAGATCTTGCAGGATTACATCCCAATCTGAACAGCGTATCTATAGTGCCTGTGGGGCTGACGCGATACAGGGAGGGCCTTTATCCGCTCAGAACCTTTACTTCAAAAGAGTGTTATAAAATAATAGAGCAGGTTGGCAGATGGCAGAATGTGTTTGCAAAGAAGTTTGGCAAGCGTATAGTGTATTTGTCGGATGAGTTTTATCTTTGTGCAAAGGTGCCGCTTCCGGATTCCGCTTATTACGACGGCTATCCGCAGATAGAAAACGGCGTCGGGCTTATGACATCCATGAGAGATGAATTTGATGAGGCGTTGTCTGCGATTGGCAAAAGCAAGACAAACAGACATGTGGCAATAGCTACCGGCACGCTGGCGTACGACTATATCCGCACGCTTGCCGATGTTATGCAAAGCCGGTTTGACGGTCTTGTTATAGACGTATATGCCATAAGAAACGATTTTTTCGGTGAAGAAATAACCGTTTCCGGTTTGGTTTGCGGTTGTGATATTGTGAATCAGCTTAAAGACAAAAACCTGCCTGCCAATCTTTATATACCAAGCAGTATGTTAAGGGCGGACGGTATAGTGTTTCTGGACGATATGCTGCTTTCCCGGGCGGAGGAAGAGTTAAACGTTTCAATAACACCGGTTTCCAATGACGGACGCGATTTTGTTTATAAGATATTGGGCAAAGACGGCTGTGATTTTAAAAAGAAGATGAATTCTCCATACGATACTATATGATTTAAGAAAGGGTTTTTGCAAGAGGTTTCTTGCAAAAAGCGGTTACGTAAGATGGCAAAACCAATAGTTGCAATAGTGGGCAGACCAAATGTCGGCAAGTCTACGTTGTTTAATAAAATAGCGGGCAGCCGCATAAGTATAGTTGAAGACACTCCGGGTGTAACACGCGACAGAATATTTGCACAGGTGAGTTGGCTTGACAAATCCTTCACGTTGATAGACACAGGAGGTATTGAGCCCAACACAAACGACGAAATATTAAAACAGATGCGTTATCAGGCACAAATTGCCATAGATATGGCAGATGTTGTAATATTTATCACAAATGTGCGTGACGGTGTTACGGCGAATGACTATGACGTTGCCGCCATGCTGCAGAAATCGCAAAAGCCTGTTGTTTTGGCTGTCAATAAAGTGGATAATGTGGGCGAGCCTCCGATGGATTTTTATGAATTTTACAATCTGGGTATAGGTGAGCCTGTTGCAATATCGTCCACACACGGTCTCGGCGTGGGCGACCTTTTGGACGAGGTGTGTTCCAAATTTTCAAGCGATGCGTACGACGATGACGAAGAGGGCGTCATAAAGGTTGCCGTTATAGGCAAGCCTAATGCGGGCAAGTCGTCGCTGATAAATAAGCTTTTGGGCGAGGAGCGTGTTATAGTAAGCAATATCGCAGGCACAACGCGTGATGCGATAGATTCGTTTTATGAAAAAGACTCTCAGAAGTATTTGTTTATCGACACTGCCGGAATACGCCGTAAAAGCAAGATAGACGAAAACATAGAGCGTTACAGTATAATACGTGCTTTGGCGTCGGTGGAACGCAGTGATGTTTGCGTTATAATGATAGATGCTTTGGAGGGTGTTACCGAGCAGGACACAAAGATAGCCGGATTTGCACACGAACAGGGCAAAGCATGTATCATAGCCGTAAACAAATGGGACGCTGTGGAAAAAGACGATAAAACAATGAAATCCTTCAGAATGAAAGTTGAAGAGACGTTTGGCTTTATGAGTTATGCAAAGATAGTGTTTATCTCTGCCAAAACAGGACAGAGGATAGACCGTATGCTTGAGGATATAAAAGAGATATACGCTCAAACATCACGCAGAATATCGACGGGTATGCTTAACGACGTTTTGAACGAGGCTACGGCAAAGCAGCAACCGCCAAGCGATAAAGGCAAACGCTTGAAAATATATTATATGACGCAGGTGTCGGCGAATCCGCCAACATTTGTGATGTTTGTGAATAACAGCGAGCTGATGCATTTTTCGTATCAGCGTTATATAGAAAATCAATTAAGAACCGCTTTCGGATTTGAAGGCACACCTCTGAGATTTATAACCAGAGAACGCGGAGAAAAGAAAAACTGACAGAACGGAGCGTTTGTATGATTTATATTACAGCCTTTGCTGTTTTGATTATTGCATATCTTTTGGGCTCTTTGAACGGGTCGATAATTTTGTCATCGCTTAAGGGCGAGGATATACGCAAGCTTGGCTCAGGCAATGCGGGTTCTACAAATATGTTAAGAACCTACGGCAAAAAGTATGCTGCATTTACATTTTTGGTTGATTTTTTCAAAGGTGTGATTGCGGTATTGCTCGGAGTTTTGGTATGTAATCTTATTAAAAACAACACGAACGGCATCTTTAATACGGCGTCGATTGACACTCCTTTCAAAGCAGCTCTGCTTGACTCTTTAAAATATATAGCAGGCATTGGAGCTATTTTAGGGCATGTGTTTCCGCTGTATTTCGGATTTAAAGGCGGTAAGGGCATAGCAACGGGTTCCGCTATTATAATAACCATAAATCCTGTTGTCGGAATAACGGTTACCGTTTTGTCTATTGCTGTCATGGCTGTTTCAAAATATGTATCTTTAGGCTCTGTTATGTCGGGATTTTTGTATATTATAGGGTCGCTCATAAAAGATATTTTGGTCAGCGGTTCGATAAACATTTCTAACTTGCTGTTCGGTATTATTATAACGGTAATAATAGTAACAAAGCATATTCCGAATATAAAGCGTTTGTTAAACGGAACGGAAAATAAATTAGGTCAGAAAAGATAGCGTCTGACAAGTGCAATATTTTTTGAGAGGAACGGGTATATATGAACAAAAAGATAAGCGTTATCGGTTCCGGCGGCTGGGGCACGGCAGTTGCGTTGCTGCTTGCAAAAAAAGAAAATGATGTTACGCTTTGGTCATGGCAGAAGGAAGAAAGCGACAATTTGGCAAAGTATCACGAGAACAAACCGTTTCTGCCCGGCGTTATACTGCCTGATAATATATCATTCACTTCGGATTTGGAACAGTGTGCCGACGCAGAGCTTATCGTTATGGCAACGCCGTCGTCGGCGGTGTCGGCTACGGCAAAGAATCTGTCGCCCATGATAAAAGAAGGGCAGACGATACTTAATATTTCAAAGGGGCTTGATCCGGAAACGCGGTTGCGTCTGTCGCAGATAATAAGGAAACACATACCTCAGGCTGACATTGCCGTTATGAGCGGGCCGTCTCACGCAGAGGAGGTAAGCCGCGGCTTGCCTACAACAAATGTTGTGGCTGCCGATAACGAGAAGCTGGCTCAAAAAATCCAGGATATATTCATGCACGACACCTTCAGAGTGTATACAAGCAGTGATATGATAGGTGTTGAAATGGGCGGAACGTTGAAGAACGTTATTGCAATATGTGCCGGAATAACCGACGGATTGGGCTTTGGCGATAACACAAAAGCCGCTTTGATGACACGCGGCATTGCCGAGATAGCCAGACTGGGTGTTGCGATGGGTGCAAAACCCGAAACCTTTGCCGGACTTTCCGGTATAGGGGATCTTATTGTAACATGTACAAGTATGCACAGCCGGAACCGACGTGCGGGAATACTGATAGGAAAAGGGAAATCGTGTCAAGAGGCCGTTGCAGAGGTGAAAATGGTAGTTGAGGGCGTGCCTACCACAAAGAGCGGATACTATCTTGCGAAGGAATACGGCGTTGATATGCCTATAACCGCTCAGGCATACGAGATATTGTTCAACGGCAAAAAACCTAAAGATGCCGTTATGGAACTTATGATGAGAGATAAAAAGCACGAAACTTTTTAGTTTTGGCTTTATAAACATAAAAAAATGGGGGACAAAAAACAATGACAAGTTTAATAATACCAAAAGGCTATCATGAACCTTTAAGCATACGGGAAACAGAGAAGGCAATAAAACTGATAAAGGACAGCTTTGAAGTTGAGCTTTCAAAAGCTTTGAATCTTACCAGAGTGTCGGCACCGCTGTTTGTTAAGCCTGAAACAGGTCTTAACGACAACTTGAACGGAACCGAGCGTCCCGTGGCGTTTGATATTTTAGAGCAAGACGGTGCGATAGTTGAAATTGTACATTCGCTGGCAAAGTGGAAAAGATATGCGTTAAAACGCTATGAATTTAACGTCGGCGAAGGTTTGTATACCGACATGAACGCAATCCGACGTGATGAAACAACCGATAATCTTCACTCTTTGTATGTGGATCAGTGGGATTGGGAAAAGATTATAAATAAGGCTGACAGAAATGTTGAAACCTTAAAGCAGACGGTGAAAAGTATATACAATGTGCTTAAGCGAACCGAGGAGCTTGTTTGTTCAAAATACAGCCACATTCAGCCGATTTTGCCGGACGAAATAACCTTTGTAACAACACAGGAGCTTGAAGACCTCTTCCCGGGTTTTACCGCAAAACAGCGTGAAGACGAAATTGCACGCAGATACAAAGCCGTGTTCCTTATGCAGATAGGCGGCAAACTGAAATCGGGCGAAATTCATGACGGCAGAGCACCGGACTATGACGACTGGTCGCTCAACGGCGATATTATTTTGTATTATCCGCTTTTCGACAAAGCGTTTGAAGTGTCAAGCATGGGCATAAGAGTGGATGAGGAAACTCTTATTAAACAGCTTGAGGAAAGAGGATGTACAGAACGTAAAGAGATGGATTTTCAAAAGGCACTTTTAAACGGAGAATTGCCGTACACCATAGGGGGCGGAATAGGTCAGTCAAGAGTTTGCATGTTTATGTTAAGGAAGGCTCATATCGGTCAGGTGCAATCGTCATCATGGCCGGAGGAGACAGAAAAATTGTGTGCAAACGCAGGAATAGAATTGCTGTAGATGCGGCTTTTGATTTGAATTAAAAAAGAAAATTATGAAGTTGTTGAGGGGTTATGGCAAAATGATTTCAAAGTCGTTTTGTCATAGTCCCTTTTTATATAATGCCTACTGAACAAATGCTTTTTCAAAAGCATTTCAATGAAATTTATCAATTTCATTGGGGGTTGCACCAAAACAATTCAAAAACGCTCGAATGTCGCTTTGCGACAGCGTTTTTGAATTGTTCAACAGGCTTTATATAAGCAAAAACACAAACATACTTAAGGCACACCACAGCACAAAATATTTGGGACATATCTGTCCCATCAGATGAACCTTCTCGCCGGAGTAATCCCAAACGTTTAATCCAAGATACAAATTCACAATACAGCCGGCAACAAACTCTGATGCCATAATGCCTGTACCGCCCAAAAGACACTTTATAAGGAACGGAATAGGAAGAGCTTGTATTAAAATCAGCATACAAAAGCACAATCCGCCTGTGATAATCATGCTGATGTGCGTTCGCTTACGCCAGAGCATTTCTATACTTCCATAAGTTAAACCGCCCATGACAAAAGCGTGCAGCCAGAAAAGATATATTTGAACCATTGTTATCCGCCCCTGTTTTTTCAGTAATGTAAAATGTCCCTCATCTATGCTGACGCTGTAGCGGGGGACATTGTTTTAAATATATTTTCTGACGGTTTGACGCAATTTATACTGTGCTTATTAAATTTTTAAAGGATATATACTTTCCATATCGGTTACGGCTATAAGCTTTATGCTTTCAAATTCGCCGCTATACGGCACTTTTGCAATAAGTTCAATGCCTGAGCCGTTTTCAAAAGAAATATACTCGGTTTTGCAGCCGATTAAATTGCCGGAATTGTCATACAGAGCAAATATGATATTTGCCGTATCCAAAGCCGATAAAGGCAGTATATTTGCAGAAACATCAACAGTTTCTCCGGTGATCGCATAATCAAAATTATCCAACAAAAGGTCTTTGTCGCTGACAGTCAGCGTTGCGGTTATAGGTTCGGTTTCGGTTATCAAATCAACAGTATCGGCATCGCACAGAGAAAGGTTTGCTATGCTTAAACCGATATTTTCGTCGATGCCTGCGTTGGTACTTACATTGAATTTCAGCGTTGCAAGCAGCTCGTCTGACAATATGTGTGCCGATGCAAAAGCGATACTGATTTTGCCTTCACCGGCATTTACGGCACAGCTGTCAATGTCTGACGTTGTTCCAACGTATTGCAGAGCGGCATGGTCGTAATTAAATTCAAACGCTCCGCCGCAAATCAGCGAATCCTGAGGGATGAATATATCCAACGACACTTCTGAGCCTGCTTTTATCAGCGAACTTTCCATGTTTAAGGTTTGTTTTTCCAAAACGGTGTAGCTGTATGTGCTGACATCGCTTAAAGAGTTGTTTACAATCGTTACCGCTTTTAACACAGTGTCGTCATCTATTATTATACCGCCTTCATACAACGTGCTTTCGCTGTTTGGAGCGGTTCCATCGGTGGTGTAATATATCGGGGCATTGTTTTCTGCCGTTGACAGAGTAATTTCAGAGCCTTTTAACAGATAGCCGGAATCTGCACTTGCAACCGGAACATTTGTAGCCAGAGTGTTTACCGTTGCAGTTACGTTGTCTATGTATATATTGTTTCCGCCGGCGCTTCTGCCGTATAATTCCAGATAGAAATTATCCTCTTCGGCAGAACCTGTTACAGGGATGACTACCCTGTGGTTTTGCCAACCTTTCGATTTGCTGTAACGGTATATATTTGTGTCTGCTTTTATAATTTTGCCATGCTTGTTGTTTAAATGCAACTCTATGTAATCATTTTTCTGCGGATAGCCGTTGTCGTGGTACATGTCAAACGATACCACAACTTCGTTGGCATTGGAAGCTTTTATGGTTGAGTTAAAACGTATAATACCGGAATTGCCTGCCGAGGTTGAATGTGAGTTGAACATAGCTACCGTGGAGCTTGCGTTTGCGTCTGTAATTGCAGGATTTGTAAGAACGGTTTCGTTTGCCCAGGACCACATAGGTCTTACCGAACCGGCAACTATGGACATATATAAGGAACATGCGGGATAACCGTCAAAATTTTCAACAATACCGTTGAAGGCGAAACGGTCTGTTTCGGCAACGGGATATTTGTTGTTCAGTACGAGCATAGCGTCTTTATAGTCAACCGTGTTATCTCTATTGACATCGGCTATGACAGATTCTTTCATATTGAGATCAGCGGAGTTGACATAATGCTGTAAAATCAGATTTGAGTCTTGAAAATCAGCATTGCCGTCGCCGTTTATGTCGGGCGTATCCGTATCGGATGTATCGTTGAAAAAGCCTGTGTATGAGATGTTGTCTCCATGGCTTGCGGGCGGTGTGAAGGTTTTGGTATCGGAAAGCTTTATAACGACAGATGCACTTCCGGATAGGTTAGCCTCCGTGCCGTCAAATGTTTTTGCGTCAAGTGCGTTAAAAGCTTCTTCGCCCATGAAGCCGTGTTTGCCGGTAGGATTTTTAACGACCAGTGCTATTCTGAAATCACGCATCAGACTTTCACAGGTTACGTTATAACCCATATTACGCATTACAAACACAACGTTTTCCAACGAACTTGCACTGTGCGACTGTGCATCTATAAGATGCTTGTATATTTTATCGCCGCCTTCGGGGTTTAAAGAACCGTCAGGCAGGAATTTTGTCTGAGCCTTTATATATTGCACAAAAAGATATGAAAGACCGTAGTTTGCACCTATATCGGTTTGCGACGGATTGGTAACGCTCATGTTTTCGGAGTAGTCGTTGTATGTCAAAACAGCACCGTTACGCACTCTGTCGGAGGAGTTAAATCTGGTTATTCTGTCGGTGAGCGGTTTGCCTAAAACCAAATGCTCCGCCGCCATAGATAAACCCTCGTCCAGCCATACTTGCGTTACGTTGTTTTCATCGTTCTGTACGTAGTGTGAGTAGTTGATGCAATGCTGCATTTCGTGAATGATAGTGTTTCTTGCATTGTCAATGTTTGCCGGTGTGTTGCTGTTTTTTGCCATGGAAGGGTATGTGTCAACATGAATGATATCCTCTCCTGCCATAAAATCGCTTTGGTCAAAGAAACCACCGGTATATGCGTTTGAGCCGTTTTTGCCGTAGCCGTCCTGTATGTCGTAAACAAGTATGGTTATGCCGCCTGTATTGTCAATATCGGTATGAGTGCCGAAGCTTTCGGACATTATATCGTAAATGCTGTTGTCATATTCTTCACCGAGATCGGTTATCTTTTGGTCGCTTATGTTTATTGTGTTTTCATCATCAAGGTATATATGACAGCGTGAGCCGGAATATTTAAGAGTAAATGTTTTGGTTTCATACGCCCCCGTCTCCAGATTTGGGGTTTCAAAAACCTTTGTTTCCGGCACTGAGGCAGCGTCTTGACTGAACAGAATGCCCGGTATGCCTGCAGCTTTAGCTGACGGTGTGCTTCGATGCATATTTTTCAGAATTGCCGACGCCTCTATCACGTAATCTTCATTCACACCGTCGGAATCTATCGGCGTATTGGCGTCAGAAAGAGGAGACTCGTCCTGATATTTATGAACATTAAATGTATTTTTTAAAATGCCGCTGCTTTGCGTCGGTTTAACAGAGTAGGCATTATTTAATATTAACACATAATCGCCGTAATACGGCGATGTTATATCTGTTGTCGCGGAAAAAGCTGTATTTGAAATAAGCATACACAAAGATGTAATGACGCAGCAAAATCCACGGATAGTTTTCTTCATATCAATCACCTTTTTGTTTTGCAAAGTATAATATTATACGAAAATTATATAATAACAGCAACAAAAAGGCAACATATTTTATCGGAAAAGCACAACAAAATTTATGAATATTTATTGTTTTTTTCGCAAAAAATATTATAAAAATATGTTATGCCTGAATTGAGGAGGATAGAAATTATGAATATGAAAAAAGAAGAGTATAAAAATTATTCGGAGCAGCTTTCAAGAAAATCGCCGCTTGTGAAGGATTGTATCAAAGCGTTCCTGATTGGCGGAGCAATTTGTACGGTCGGTCAGCTGATATTGTGTTCTTTAAAAAAGACGGGTATGTCGGCGGAGATTGCATCAGCGTTGACATCTGTTTCAATGATATTTTTGGGTGCTTTGTTTACGGGACTGAATTTGTACGACAAGCTTGCCAAACACGCCGGAGCAGGAACGATAGTGCCTATAACGGGATTTGCAAATTCTGTTGTTTCGCCTGCCATAGAGGGAAAAACGGAAGGATATGTAATGGGTGTGGGAGCAAAA
>CAJOGA010000033.1 GCA_905233855.1 uncultured Clostridia bacterium | reverse complement strand
AAGTCATGGGAAGCTGTTTTATCTAAACAAAAAAGTTTTAATGTACATACATATTTAACTTTAAACATGGAGGTATAACATGTCAGGACATTCAAAATGGAGTACCATTAAAAGAAAAAAAGGTGCAAATGATGCACAAAGAGCAAAAATATTTACAAAAATCGCACGGGAAATAATAGTTGCCGTTAAAGAAGGCGGAAGTGGCGATCCTAACGTTAACTCTAAACTTAAAGACGTTATTGCAAAGGCACGTGCAAACAATATGCCTAACGATAATATCGCAAGAACGATAAAAAAAGCAGCAGGCGACGGAAACACCGAAAATTACGAAGCTATACGTTATGAGGGGTACGGTCCCAGCGGCGTTGCCGTAATTGTTGATGCTTTAACGGACAACAGAAACCGTACGGCAGGCGATATGCGTCATTACTTTGATAAATTTGGCGGCAATTTGGGACAAACAGGCTGCGTAGGCTTTTTGTTTGATTCAAAAGGTGTTATTCTTATAGATAAGACTGAGGCTGACGAAGATGCTCTTATGATGGATGCACTTGAAGCCGGAGCTGACGACATAAGCAGCGATGACGAATACTTTGAAGTAGTAACCACACCTGAAGCGTTTGAAGGTGTAAAAGACGCGTTGGAAGCTAAATACACTATCGAATCGGCACAGGTTGGCTTGTTTGCACAAACCGAAACGGAACTCACAGACGAAAAAGATATTCTTATGATGACTAAACTGCTTGAGATGCTGGAAGATAACGACGATGTTCAGGAAGTGTATCATAACTGGTCCAATATGCCGGAAGAATAATTAAAAACGGGTTGCGGTAAGATGATATTATAATCATTTTACCGCAACCCATTTTTTGTTGTAACGACGAAAAAAGACTGTTTTGTCGCAGCCCATTTTAATATCCCAGTTCGCCTGCCAATAACTCTATTATCTTGTTTTTGGCACGGTACATCGTTGATAAATCATAGTTGTTTTCAAAAGCTATATTTTGCAGGTTGCCGTGATATTTTTTAAAGAAATATTCTTTCGCAAACTGTTTTCTGTCGTCATTCAGATTGGACATAACATTGTCGATGGCATCACAAATATATTCCATTCGTTTAATATAAACAGGCTTTTCTTCCTGCTCGTTTTTATAATATTTTTCCAATGTGCGTTTATATTCCGAATAGTGAAATAATTCAAACTCAAGAACTTTTTTTATTTGTCTGGGCAGTTCATTCATTATCATGGTAACACTCCCTCGATGTATTTATGTATTTTCCAAAATCCTCAATATTTTCAAAAAGATAATCAACCGTAATTTCTATTGCTTTTTTCTCACACTTCCTTATAGCTTGTATGATGCGATACGCAGCACAGCTATTGCATAAATCCGAGCTTTGTATAATCCTGTTGCAATCGAGGCAAACACGAACCTGCCGGCTGTCTTTCGAATACATATCAAATTCATAATTAATACGGTTTTCTGTTATGTCCATGACTACTCCTTAAATCGAATGTTTGTTCGTTTATTTGCATTATAATGGAAATAAAAGGAAAAAGCAATAGTTATACAGATAGTTGCAAAAAGTATGCAAAATAAGCTCTTTTTTGCAAAGACAAAAATTTGACGTGTTTAGCACAATAAATAGGATTGACGAATTTTGCCATGTGTGATAACATAGTAATGTATGTAAACGGATAAAAATTTTCGGGAGGTAAATATATATGGAAAACATTTTTAACATCGGCAAAATTAAATATGAAGGGGTTTCTTCAACAAATCCTTTTGCGTTCAAACACTATAATCCTACAGAGATTATCAACGGAAAGCCAATGAAGGATCATTTAAAATTTGCTCTTTCTTATTGGCATACACTCTGCGGAGACGGTACAGATATGTTCGGCAGAGGTACAATGGATAAGAGCTTCGGCGGAAAAACACCTATGGAAATATACAAAAATAAAGTATATGCAGCATTTGAACTCATGGATAAGTTAGATATAGAATATTTCTGCTTCCACGACAGAGACATTGCTCCTGAGGGTGAAACGCTTGAAGAGTGCAATAAAAACATTGATGAAATAGTTGCATTGATAAAAGAGTTAATGAAAAAATACAACAAAAAATTGTTGTGGGGCACAGCTAACTGCTTTAATAATCCACGTTATGCACACGGTGCCGGCACAAGCTGTGAGGCGGATGTTTTTGCATATGCCGCAGGTCAGATAAAGAAGGCTATTGATGTAACAATAGAACTCGGCGGTACAGGCTATGTGTTCTGGGGCGGAAGAGAAGGCTATGAAACATTGCTTAATACCAATATGGGCCTTGAACTTGACAACATGGCAAGACTTATGAAAATGGCGGTTGAGTATGCAAGAAAACAAGGTTTCAAAGGTGATTTCTATATCGAACCAAAGCCGAAGGAACCTACAAAGCATCAGTATGACTTTGATGTTGCGACAGCAATAGGATTTTTGAGAAAATACGGTCTTGACAAAGATTTCAAAATGAACATAGAAGCAAATCACGCAACTTTGGCAGGACACACATTCCAGCATGAATTGAGAGTTGCAAGAGAAAACACAATGTTCGGTTCGATAGATGCAAATCAGGGCGACTTGTTGCTCGGATGGGATACCGACCAGTTCCCTACAAATGTATATGACAGTGCAATGTGTATGTACGAAGTGCTGAAAGCAGGCGGTTTTACGAACGGCGGTCTTAACTTTGACGCAAAAACAAGACGTCAGTCCATGACGCCGGAAGATATTTTCCTTGCATACATCGCAGGTATGGACACATTTGCATTAGGTCTTAAAATAGCGGACAAAATTATTAAAGACGGCAGAATTGACGAATTTGTCAAAGAAAGATATCAAAGCTTTACAACAGGTATAGGCTTGAAAATAGTAAACGGTGAAACAAGCATGGAAGAGCTTGCTGAATATGCCGCAAAAATGGGCGACGTAACAACGAAAAAATCCGGCAAACAGGAATATTTGGAAAGCGTTGTAAACCAGATAATGTTTGGTGCATAAGACGCTGTGGAGGCTGTTATGAAATACGTAATAGGTATAGACCTTGGAACATCCGGCACAAAAACCGTGCTGTTTGATACTTTGGGCAACGTTGTTGCATCACACACCGTTGAATATCCTATGTATCAACCGCAAAACGGTTGGGCAGAGCAAGACCCTCGTGATTGGGCAAACGCTGCTTTGGAGACATTGAAAAAGGTTGTGTCGGAAAGCGGAGTTGATAATTCCGATATACTCGGCATAGGCATTTCCGGTCAGATGCACGGTCTTGTTATGCTTGACGAAAACGGCGATGTAATACGTAATTCCATTATCTGGTGCGATCAGCGTACGGCAAAGGAATGTGAAGAAATAACCCAAAGAGTCGGTGCAAAAAGATTGATAGAAATAACTGCAAATCCGGCATTGCCCGGATTTACGGCGTCCAAAATACTTTGGGTAAGAAATAATGAGCCGCAAAACTACAGCCGTTGCAGAAAAATACTTTTGCCTAAAGACTATGTAAGATACATTTTAACCGGTGAATTTGCAACTGAAGTGTCCGATGCAGCCGGTATGCAGCTTTTGGACATCGGCAAACGTTGCTGGAGCGATGAGGTTTTAGAAAAACTGGATATAGACAAATCCCTTCTTGCAAAGTGTTATGAAAGTGTTGAAGTAACCGGTGGAATAAACAAAAAAACAGCGGATTATACAGGCTTGAAAGAGGGAACAATAGTAGTGGGCGGTGCCGGAGACAATGCCGCAGCCGCTATAGGCACAGGTGTTGTTGAAGATAAGAAAGCGTTCACAACAATAGGCACATCGGGCGTTGTGTATGCTCATGCCTCCAAAATAGCTATCGACCCTAAAGGCAGGGTGCATACTTTTTGCTCTGCCGTACCGGGTGAATGGCTTGTAATGGGAGTAACGCAGGGTGCGGGCTTGTCGCTGAAATGGTTCAGAGATAATTTCTGCAATGCGGAAATCGAAACTGCAAAACAGATGAATGTAGACCCGTATTATCTTATGGATAAAGAGGTTGACACCGTCATGATAGGTGCCAATAAATTGTTGTATCTTCCGTATTTGATGGGCGAAAGAACACCGCATCTCAATTCTGATGCAAGAGGCGTATTCTTTGGTCTGTCGGCGATGCATACAAAAAAGGATATGTTGCGCGCTGTCATGGAAGGCGTGTCATACTCTTTAAAGGATTGTGTGTCGGTGCTTAATGAGATGGGATTGGAAATATCCGATATGATGGCATGCGGCGGAGGAGGCACAAGCAGTGTATGGCGTCAGATGTTGGCGGATTTATACGCTTGCCCGGTTAAAACAATAACATCTAAAGAGGGCCCTGCATTGGGTGTTGCATTGTTGGCGGCTGTTGCCGCAGGAGTGTATCCGAGCGTGCAGGAGGCGTGTGCGGCTGTGGTAAAGGTTAAGAACGAACAACAGCCTGTCGCTGAAAACACAGAACAGTATAAAAAATATTATGAAATTTACAAAAGATTGTATTTAAGCCTGAAAGATGATTTTTCGGCATTGGGCAGTCTGAAATAATATTTGTTGAAAAAAACAAGGTTTTGGACAAAATTGAAATTAACTATTGCATTTTTGTTTGTTGCGTGGTATAATAGCTGTTGCGTAAATTGTGCAGACGTACAGTTTGTGCTTATCAAACCTTGAAAGGAAGGAGGATTTTCATGAAAGAGGGAATACATCCGGAATACAAACAAACTGTTATCAAGTGTGCTTGTGGTGAAGTTATTGAAACAGGATCAACAAAAGAAAACATAACAGTTGAAATTTGTTCTAAATGTCATCCGTTCTTTACCGGAAAACAAAAGCTTGTTGATACCGGCGGACGAGTTGAAAAATTCAGAAAACGTTTCAATCTGGACAAATAATATTAAATTTATTTTAAACTTGATATTATTAAAAAACCTATGACTCGGATTTTGGAATCACCAACCAAACCCGGGCGTAAGGGGATCATTTTTAAATATGGAGGTGTATATCAATGATAGATAAAGAATTAAAGCAGGAAATAATTTCCAAATTCAAGCTTCACGAAACCGATACAGGTTCTCCTGAAGTTCAGGTAGCTATATTAACAGAAAGAATCAACCGTCTTAACGAGCACTTGAAGGAACATAAAAAAGACCATCACTCAAGACGTGGCTTGTTGAAAATGGTTGGTCAAAGACGTGGCTTGTTGAACTATGTTATGAAAAATGACATTGAACGCTACAGAAAGTTAATAGATTTGTTACAGCTCAGAAAATAGTTCAAAATTGGCAAACGGATATGAGTTCATTATCCGTTTGCCTTTTATACATTATTAAAGAGCAATTTTAAACGGTTTAGCAGTTAGATTAAGCGTTTTATATAACGTAAAGCCTTTAATCTAGATGCTAAAATCGACAGTTGCTCTTTAATAAAAAAATATTTTAAAGTTAAGGAGTAATACTAATGCACAGAATTTTTGAAACAACTCTTGCAGGCAGACCGCTTGTTATTGAAACAGGCAAATTTGCACAGCTTGCAAACGGAACAGCACTTGTCCGCTACGGAGACACGGTTGTTATAGCAACTGCAACCGCATCTGACAAACCGCGTGAAGGTGTGGATTTTTTCCCGCTAAGCGTAGACTATGAGGAAAAATTATATTCGGTTGGTAAAATACCGGGCGGATACATTAAAAGAGAAGGTAAACCGAGCGAAAAAGCTATCTTGACTTCGCGCGTTATAGACCGACCTATGCGTCCGCTGTTTCCGTCTGACCTGAGAAACGATGTTACCATCATAACAACGGTTTTGTCGGTTGAACAGGACAATCCGCCTGAAGTTGCCGCAATGATAGGTGCGTCGGTAGCGGTAAGCATATCCGACATACCGTTTAACGGCCCTATAGCAGGCCTTTGGGTTGGCTTGGTAGACGGTGAACCGGTTATAAACCCTACTGTTGAGCAGCGTGAAAAAAGCACTTTGGAATTGACAGTTGCCGGAACAAAAGAAAAGGTTGTTATGATTGAAGCCGGCGGACAGCAAATTCCGGAAGATGTAATGCTTAACGCTATCAAATTCGGACATGAAACCATCAAAGAGCTTTGCGATTTTATAAGCGGCATAGTTGCAGAGGTGGGCAAGCCGAAATTTGCTTATGAAGCGCATGTTGTGGACGAAGAATTGTATAATGCGGTTAAGGAATACGCGACGGATAAAATAAAAGAAGCTCTTGATACAAACGATAAAAACGTTCGTGATGCAAATCTTGCCGTTGTCAAAGAAGACATAATAAATCATCTTGAACTTGATGAAGAACAGCAGGTAACTCTTGAAGAAGTTATGTATAAACTGCAAAAGTTTATTGTACGACGCTGGATATTGGACGAAGGAAAGCGTGTAGACGGCAGAGGTCTGTTGGATATACGTCCGCTCAGTGCGGAGGTTGGTCTTTTGCCAAGAACACACGGCAGCGGTCTGTTCTCCAGAGGACAGACTCAGGTTCTCACTGTTGCAACGCTCGGCCCTTTGGATGAAATACAGCGTTTGGACGGTATTGACGAAGAAGAAACAAAGCGTTATATGCATCACTATAACTTCCCGTCATACAGTGTTGGTGAAACCCGTCCTTCAAGAGGTCCGGGCAGACGTGAAATAGGCCACGGTGCGTTGGCAGAACGTTCTTTGGTGCCTGTTATCCCAAGTGAAGAAGAATTTCCGTATGCTATACGTCTTGTGTCCGAGGTGTTAAGCTCAAACGGTTCAACATCGCAGGGTAGTGTCTGCGGTTCCACCCTTGCACTTATGGATGCCGGAGTGCCTATTAAAGCACCGGTTGCGGGTATATCCTGCGGTCTGGTTACCGAAGGCGACAGATATATCACTATGGTTGACATACAGGGTCTGGAAGACTTTTACGGCGATATGGACTTTAAAGTTGCCGGCACAAAAAAAGGTATAACGTCGATACAGGTTGATATAAAGAATGACGGATTAACGTATGATATAATAGAGAGAGCATTCTCTCAGACAAGAACAGCCCGTATATATATATTGGACGAGGTTATTGCAAAGGCAATCGACAAACCGCGTGAAGAGCTTTCCGCATATGCTCCTAAAGTTATCACCATGCACATAGATCCCGATAAAATCAGAGATGTAATAGGCACGGGCGGTAAGGTAATACAGAAAATAGTTTCCGATACGGGTGCGAAGATTGACATAGAAGACGACGGTACTGTGCATATTTTTGCGGTTGACCAGAATTCCGGCAATGAAGCAAGAGATATAATAGAAAGCATAGTTAAAGTACCTCAGGTTGGAGAGATATATAAAGGCACCGTTGTAAGAATAATGCCTTTCGGAGCATTTGTTGAAATACTTCCGGGCAAGGACGGTATGGTGCATATATCCAAGCTGGATAACAAACGCGTTGAAAAAGTTGAAGACGTTGTAAGCATCGGCGACCAGATTATGGTTAAGATAATAGAAATTGATAATCAGGGAAGAATTAATCTTTCAAGAAAAGATGCTTTAAAGTAATTCTCAAACAATAACAAACTTGCAGCGGGATTTTCACAAAGCATGAAAATCCCGTTTTTATATGAGGTAGTATGTATAGTATAAAAAAATTATCAAACGGAATAACATTGGTTACCGATTATATACCATATGTCAGGAGTGTGTCTGTGGGGGTGTGGGTCAAAAGCGGTTCACGCTATGAAACACAGGACATAAACGGGATATCGCATTTTATAGAACATATGCTTTTCAAAGGCACGCAAAGACGCAATGCAAAAGAACTGGCCTTGGAGATAGACAATATAGGCGGACAGATAAATGCTTTCACCGCAAAGGAGTATACCTGTTTTTACACCAAAACCCTGGATTCACATATACATATCGCCATCGACGTGCTGGCGGATATGATAACAAATTCCACGCTAAAAGAAAGCGATGTTGATTTGGAACGCAACGTTGTGTTTGAAGAAATAAGTATGTGTGAAGACACTCCCGAAGATTTGGTGCATGAGATGATAGGTCAGGTCAGTTATAAAAGCTCGTCGCTCGGATATACCATATTAGGCACGCATGAAAGCCTTGACGGAATTAATTCGTCAAAAATGCGAAAGTATATGTCTGAACGATATACAAGCGATAATATGGTTATATCGGTCGCAGGCAATTTTGACGAACAAAAGCTTGCCGAAATGATGGAGAAAGCGTTTTCGTCCATAAAGAAAAGCGATGCTGCAAAAGAGATGCCGAAAGCTGAATTTGAAAGCGGCAAACTGCTTATGCAAAGAGATATAGAGCAGGTGCAGGTATGCATATCATTTGATTCCGTGCCTGCTTTTGACGACAGGATAATGCCTATGCAAGCCTTTAACGCAGGGTTCGGACTTAACACGTCCGGTACGCTTTTTCAGAAGATACGTGAAGAAAGAGCGTTGGTGTATTCTATATATGCTTATCCGGTGCTTTGTATGGGAACGGGTATGTTTGTGATTAATTTCGGAGCGACAAAGAATAATGTCGAACAGGTTTTAAGTATGATAAAATCAGAGATTGATCTGTTAAAAAAAGATAAATGCACACCGCAGGAAATTGCCCTGGCAAAGGAGCAGCTTAAAGGCAGCTTTATTTTGTCTAATGAGGGCGTGGGTTCACGCATGCAACAGGCGGGAAGACGTCTGCTGTTTTGTGATGATGTGGAAACCGATGATCAGATATTGGAACATATAGACGCAATTGACTGTGAAAGCGTGTCAAAGGTGATAGACACTATATTTGACTATTCAAAAATGTCGGTTGCCGCAATAGGAAATATCGAAGGCATTGATTTTGATGTATTAGGTCGTGATTAATAATGAAAAAGGGCGATTATATACTTATTGGAACTGTTATTGTTCTGACAGTTTTGCTGTCGGTTTTTATCTACACGCCTGAAAAAGATTTAAAAGATGCTGTGGCGGTCATAACTGTAGACGGCAACGAATATAAAAGATTAAGCCTTAATGAAGATACAGTGATTGAGATAAACTCAGACGGTGTATATAACCGCATCGTAATAGAAGACGGATGCGTCAGAATGGAAGATGCAAATTGTCCCGATAAGCTCTGCTTAAGACATAAGAAAATTTCAAAAACAAACGAAAGTATAGTTTGCCTGCCGAACCGTGTTATGATAAGAATAATAGGTAAGGATGAGGTTGATGTGGATGCCGTATCGTGAAAAGTTTAAAAAATTCACCGCAAAATGAAAAAAATACTTGCAAATTGTCGGCATCTGTGATACAATTTTGGAAGAATCAGAGTTAGTGTCAGGAAAGAGTGGGAAAATTCCCACTCTTTCGTTTGTATTTATTAAGAAAGGCGGCTGTATAGCCGGAAGTATTAACAATGTCAAAAATAGAAGATTTGGTTGAAAAGCTGGCAGAACCTGTTGTGGAACAGTTTGGTTGCAGCTTGGTGGATCTGGAATTTAAAAAAGAGGGAGCGGACTGGTTTTTGAGATTGTATATAGATAAGCCGAACGGTGTGTCTATAGACGATTGCGAAGCTGTAAGCCGTGCGTTCAGCGATGTAATGGACGCTGAAGATCCTATAGAACAGGCGTATTATTTGGAAGTTTCATCGCCGGGGATGGGGCGTAAGCTGAAAAAAGAGCGTGAGTTTAAGCATTATGTAGGCAGATTGACAGATATCAAACTGTACAGTGCAATAAATAATAAAAAAGAATTTACCGCAAAGCTAAAAAGCTACGATAATGACAATATCACCGTTGAAGCGGACGGCGAGGAGATAAGTTTTAATAAAAAGCAGGCAGTTTGGGTTAAACTGCACGAAGAATTTTAAAATATATGTAAAAACTACTTTTTTGAAAGGATTGATTGGAAAGTGAATAAGGAGCTTATTAACGCATTGGAAGATTTGGAAAAGGAAAAAGGAATAAAAAAGGAATATATATTTGACGCTTTGGAGGCGGCACTTATATCGGCATACAAAAGAAACTTCATGTCGGCACAAAATGTTGAGGTGAATATGGACCGTGAAACGGGTGCTGTTAAAGTGTGTGCAATGAAAACCGTTGTTGAAGAGGTTGAGGATGCAAACCGTCAAACTCAAATATCGCTGGAGGATGCAAAAAAGATAAATAAATCCTATGAGCTGGGCGATGTTGTAGGTATTGAAGTAACACCTGCAAACTTTGGCAGAATAGCCGCTATGACAGCAAAGCAAGTGGTTATGCAACGCATACGGGAAGCAGAACGCGGAATGATATACAGCGAGTATACCGAGCGTGAAAACGAGCTTGTTACGGGCGTTGTACAGCGAACAGAAAAGAATGGCAACGTTTTTGTCGATATCGGCAAGATAGAAGCTGTTATGCCGCCGAGCGAGCAGATATCCGGAGAAAAGTATGAATTTAAAGAAAGATATAAATTCTATGTGAGTGAAGTAAAAAATACGGTTAAAGGTCCGATAGTCAATGTTTCCAGATCGCATCCTAATTTGGTTAAAAAGATGTTTGAGATGGAAGTGCCGGAAATCAAAGACGGTATTGTTGAAATAAAAAGCGTATCGCGTGAAGCCGGGTCAAGAAGCAAGATCGCTGTGTATTCCAAAGATTCCGATGTTGACCCGCAGGGTGCGTGTATCGGTGCAAAGGGCATGAGAGTGCAGAATATAAGCGATGAACTTAAAGGTGAAAAAATAGATATTGTTAAATGGAGCGATAATCCTGCGGAATTTATTGCCGCAAGCTTAAGCCCGTCAAAGGTTTTGGAAGTTGAAATCAACGAAGACGATAAAACAGCACACGTTAAAGTGCCGGAAAGTCAGCTTTCGCTCGCTATCGGTAAATCGGGACAAAATGTGCGTCTTGCAGCAAGACTGACAGGCTGGAAGATAGATATTAAACCGGTTGCATCGGAAAAATCGTTAGAAGAATTGCTTAACGAAAGCTTTTAATGTGAAAAGGACACGAAATATTTATGGAAAGACTTCCAATACTCAGAATGTGCATCGCTTGCCGTGAAATGAAGCAAAAGAGCGAGCTTATAAGAATTGTAAAAAATGCGGAAAATACAATTTTGATTGATAAGACAGGCAAAGCCGGCGGCAGAGGCGCGTATATATGTAAAAACGCATCATGTTCGGCTCTTGCCAGAAAGAAAAAAGGTTTAAATAAAGCTTTTTCTTGCATGGTGGGCGAAGATGTGTATGATATGATCGACCGTGAAATTAACGATACAAAGGAATGATTTGTTTGCATAATACAGATAAGATATTATTCATGCTGTCTATAGCTGCAAAAGCCGGCAAAACATCCTGCGGTTCATTCCTTGCGGAAACGGCAATAAAGAAAAACAAAGCCAAGCTTGTGATTATTGCCGACGATGCGTCGGATAACACCAAAAAACAATTCAACAATATGGCCTCATACAGAAAAGTTCCTGTTTTGGAGTATGGAACAAAATCGGAGTTGGGGCATTTTACCGGGAACGAGGAGCGGTCGGTTGTGGCTGTTACGGATATTAATTTGGCAAACGGAATAAAAGATATAGTTGACAAAACAAAGAACGGTTAAAGCTGTGTTTTGTCAAAAACTGAGAAGAAGGGATGGGGTTATTATATGAAAGTTTCAAGACCGAGAGTGCATGGTATAGCAAAAGAATTTGGATTGAACAGTAAAGATGTTATGGCAAAATTTGAATCTTGCGGCATAACATTGAAAAATCACATGGCAACATTGGAGGACGACGAGCTTAACCTTATATTCGACATATATACTTCCGAAAACTCTAAAACCATGGACGATATAAATGCATATCTGAAAGAAAAAAAGGAACAGGAAACGCCGGTAAAAGAGACTGCAAAAAAGGAAAAAGAGCAGGAAACAGCTAAAACAGAAACTGTTCCCGACGAAGAATTTGTTGTTGAAAACACAGCTATTGAGAAAAAGGTAAGATATGTAGACACACGTCAGACCGTGTCTTACGTTGACGAGTTTGAAGCAGAGCGTATAGAAGAGCTTGTACCGGATAATATTAAAGTCGGGTCCGGCAAACAAAAAATCAAAAAGGGTAACAATAAGAAAGAATCGTCGGATGACAATCAGCTTAAACAGCGTAAACAGACAAAAGTCAGTCAGAAAAAGCTTGAAATCAAAATTCCTGACAGTATAACAGTCGGAGAACTTGCAAAAATGCTTGAAAAACCGGCGACGGAAATTATAAAACGTCTTATGATGCTTGGAGTTATGGCAACAATAACCGAGTCTATCGACTATGACACAGCCGCACTTGTGGCAGAGGATTTGGGTGCAAAGGTTGAAAAGCTGATAGTGCTGACCGATGAAGATATTCTGTTCAACGATACCGAAGATGCCGAGGAGGATCTTGTTGAACGTGCACCTGTCGTTGTCGTAATGGGACACGTTGACCACGGTAAAACATCGCTTTTGGATGCGATACGTCAAACAAACGTTATAGATACCGAAGCCGGCGGCATAACACAGCATATAGGTGCATACAGTGTTGATATCAAAGGCAGAAAAATAACCTTTTTAGACACACCGGGACACGAAGCATTCACAACAATGCGTGCAAGAGGTGCACAGGCTACCGATGTTGCAATACTTGTTGTTGCTGCAGACGACGGTATAATGCCGCAGACAATAGAAGCTATAAACCACGCAAGAGCGGCGAATCTTAACCCTATAGTTGCAATAAATAAGATAGATAAAGAAGGGGCAAACGTTGAACGTGTTAAACAGATGTTGACAGAGCAAGGTCTTGTTCCCGAAGAATGGGGCGGAGATACGGTATGTGTTGAAGTTTCCGCAAAACAACATACAAACATTGATGAATTGCTTGAGATGGTGCTTTTGGTTGCCGATATGAAAGGGCTTAAAGCAAATCCTAACCGTTTGGCAAAGGGTATAGTTATAGAAGCGAAGCTTGATAAGGGCAGAGGACCTGTTGCCACCATGCTTGTACAAAACGGTACTCTTAAAGTTGGCGATACTGTTATAGCAGGTACGGCAGTGGGCAAAGTCAGAGCGATGATGGATCATAACGGAAAACGTATAAAAGAGGCAGGCCCGTCAATGCCGGCAGAGGTTGTCGGTCTTTCCGAAGTGCCTGAAGGCGGCGATATTTTCCACGTTGTAACAGATGAACGTATGGCAAAAGAAGTGGCACAAAAGCGTAAGGATAAAAACAAAGAAGAACAGTTCAACATGACAACAAGAGTAACTCTTGATAACTTGTTCAGCCAGATAAACGAAGGACAAATGAAAGAATTGAACATAGTAATAAAAGGCGATGTTCAGGGTTCTGTTGAAGCTGTCCGTCAGTCGCTTGAAAAGCTTTCAAATGACGAAGTGCGTCTTAAAGTTATACACGGCGGCGTAGGAGCGGTAAATGAGTCCGACGTAATGCTTGCGTACGCATCAAATGCTATTATAGTAGGCTTTAATGTCCGCCCCGATCCGGGTGCAAAAATAAGTGCCGAACAACAGAATGTTGATATAAGACTCTACAGAGTAATATATGAGGCTATAGAAGAGATTGAAGCCGCAATGAAGGGTATGTTGGATCCTGAATATAAAGAAGTGGTTATCGGTCATGCCGAAGTCCGTCAGACATATAAAGTGTCAAGCGTGGGCACTATTGCCGGTTGCCATGTTACAGACGGTAAAATCCAAAGAAACTCACAGGTTCGTGTTGTAAGAGACGGTATCGTTATCCACGAGGGCGAGCTTGCAAGTCTGAAGAGATTTAAAGACGATGCAAAAGAGGTAACCGAAGGCTATGATTGCGGTATGTCTATAGATAAATTCAATGATATCAAAGAAGGCGATGTCATTGAAGGATTTGTTATGGAAGAAATAGCAAGAGACTAAAGTGAGTCTTCCTATAAGGAGGAAAAATGGCTAATAACAGCAGAATCAATAAAATAAATGAAGAAGTGAAGCGTGAACTGACAAGCGTGCTGCGTGAAGTAAAGGATAAACGTATACCGCCGATGACAACTGTTGTTGCGGTTAATGTAACCAACGATTTGAGGTACGCAAAGGTGTATATAAGCGTTATGGGATTGGGCAAAACCGACAATGAAAAGCTTGGCAAAGACGCTGTTGCCGGCTTGAAAAGTGCGGCCGGTTTTATACGCAAAGAGATGGGCAACCGCATAAAATTGCGTTACACACCCGAATTTATATTTGAACTTGACCATTCTATAGAACACGGTGCACACATAAATCAAATAATACACGATTTAAAATAATATTGTGATTTTAAGGATGAATTGATCATGTACAAAAAAGTTATAAACGCAATACAAAACTCAAACAATATAGCAATTTTGACGCATATCAGTCCTGACCCCGATGCTTTTGGCAGCAGCTTTGCAACAAAAGCGTGGCTTAACGATATGGGTAAAAAAGCCACGGTGTATATCGAATCGGGAGACGAACCGCCAAAAAAATATGAATATATTTGT
>CAJOGA010000032.1 GCA_905233855.1 uncultured Clostridia bacterium | reverse complement strand
ATTATACAAGAATATCAAAAGTCCGAAATCATATGTTTTCGGGCTTTTTTCATGTCTTGATTTTTATATCGGAATGATTAATAAAGAAAAGTGCAATAAAGCTTGCATATTTTTTGAAAAAATGCATTTTCTAATTTAATTTTAATCTTAGCGTTGTATGATAACTGTACAATAATAGAAACGGGAGGTTTTACAATGAAGAGAGCGAAAAAATATTTATCTGTTTTACTGTGTGCTGTTTTGACTTTTTCAGCGTGCGGCATAAACGCTGTATATGCTGATGAAGCATACAAAATAACATTTGTAACGGATGAACACGTATCCGTTACTGTTTCGGCAACACAGGATTTTGGTACAGAAGCCAACTTAACGGAAAATGCTGCTGAAGCTTATGCAAGAAACAGCGACACGGGCGAGATTGATGTTTCCGGCAGCGGACAGGTAAACTTTCTGTTAATCGTTGATGACGGTTATGTGATAGACAGTGTTTCCATTGACGGCACATATAAAAACTTAAAATCGGGCAGTGCCGATACCGGTTATGAAAACGGCTATCGGATAACCAAAATACAAAGCGATCTCGTAGTAACAATATCTACCGCCGTTTCTGATAATGATGATGAAACAGCGGAAATATCAGACATAACAATAAGTAACGGTTATCTGATATCAGCTGAAATAACTTCCGAAGAATCGATAGACGGAAAGCTTTTTGCGGCGGTATTTGATACCGATAATGAACTTGTTGATATTGAGTCGGCTGATGTATCGTCCGCCGGAATAATTGCTTTTAGCGGAAATCTTGCATTCGATGAAGAAACTCAAACGCTCAGATTCTTTCTCTGGGACAGTGTTATGAACCCATTGATCGAATCGTGTACATATGAATCTCAAGCCGATAACGGCGACGGAATTATACACTTGTATAACACGTATGTGGATGCAACGGGAATTGACGGTGTAAGCGTGTCTGATACTGCCGTTACAATCACAACCGCGGGCGAATATTACCTTGATGGCACTCTTGACGACGGACAGATAAACATAGCGACAGGAAGCAAATCGGATGCGGTTGTTTTGAATCTCGATAATGTAAGTGTTACTTCTTCAACAGGCAATGCACTTAATGCCACAAAGGGCAGCGTTACACTTGCCAACGTTTCGGGAAGTACAAGCACATTCATTAGCACTTATTCATCCGATACCGATGCAGGCGTAGGTATTTATTCAAAGAATGATCTCACCATTAAAGGTGCTGATTCATCAACAAAAATAATCGCCAAATCCACAGCCGGAAACGGAATACGCTGCAAAGCAGATTTGGAAATAGGCACCGGCGATATAGAGGTTGAAGCAGGCAATCACGGTATCAAGGGCGATGAAAGTATCAAGTTCACGAAAAAAGCAGGTACAATAACTGTTACAGCTGCAGGTGATGCCATCAAGACAGACGCTATCGACAGCGATACTTTGGAGCTTGACACCGATAGTTCTTATAACCCGAAAGGTACAATAACGATAAACGGCGGAACATTCAATCTTACCGCAGACGGCGACGGAATACAGGCAGACTACGGATTTATTTGTGCAAATTCCCCTGTTATCACCATAAATTCGGGTACAGAGGGCATTAAGGTAAATACAACTCCTGTTGACGCTTGGTATTATACGGATGATACTTCTACCACAACGGCAACCATTCAGGGTTATATTCAAATAGACGGCGGTACATTTAATATAACATCAAATGAGGACGGTATCAAAGCGGCTGACTATGTGAATATAACAGGTGGCTCGATAACAATAGTATCAGCTCTTGACGGAATACAGTCGGGCGTTGATTATACCGATACTAACGGCGATACAGCATATACCAACGGTGATTTAACCATAAGCGGCGGTACATTTGATATAAAGACTAACGGAGGCAGCAGCAGTTCAGAAACCGAAAACAGTTGTAAAGGCATAAAAGCAGTAGACGCACTCAAAGTATCGGGCGGCGACTTTACACTTAATTGTTGTGATGATGCGATCCATTCAAATTACACTGTTGACATTACGGGAGGAACATTTGAAATTGCAACGGGTGATGATGGCGTACACGCCGATTACTACCTTACAATGGGTACGGAAGGCGGAACAGATGACGACTACACAATAAACATATCCACTTGCTACGAAGGACTTGAAGGATCGGTTATTGCATATTTGAGCGGTAAAACAACACTTTATGCGACCGATGACGGTGTAAATGCGGCGGGCGATTACGAAGAGGACGGAACATATCACGAAAGCACAAGTTCAGGTTCTTCCTCTTCTTCGTCAGGCGGTAATCAATTTGGCGGCGGTCGTCCGGGTGGTAATCCCGGAGGCGGAATGGGCGGTCAGAATCACGGCATGGACGATAGTTCCGATTACGGTATGCTTTATATAAAGGGCGGAAAGCTCTATGTAGCGGCAAAGGGCGATGGTCTTGACTCAAACGGCAGTATTCTTATGAGCGATGGCGTTGTTGTGGTAAACGGCACAACATCGGGCGGAAACGGAGTGTTTGACAAGGGCGATGCAACAGGTTCATATTTCAGAGTAACAGGCGGAACGCTTGTAGGTTTTGGCACAACGGATATGCAGGACAATCCGACGGTATCGGGACAAGGATATTTAAGTACAACCACGAGTTTAACAAAAGGCAGTACAAAAAATATTAAGCTGTCAACAAGTGCTTATTTAGGAATAGTGCCTGAAATAACACTTTCAAAAGCCTTGTTGTTTGTTACAACGCCGGATATGACATCCGGAAGCGGTTCTGTATATTCCGGAACGGTAAGCTACTCGGACAGCAATAAGCTTCTCGGAAGAACTGTCGGCAGTACATGGTACGGAATATATATAAAATAATTTATACGCTTTAGAGACGTAAAATATAATTATTTAATAATTGGAGGCAAAAACAATGTTATCAAGATACAAAAAAATTACAGCAATTCTAATCACAGTTATGCTTAGTCTTTCTTCCGCAACGGCATCTTTTGCAGAGTCGCCTGCAGCACCGCCTGACGGCTTCAACGGCACAAACATGGGTGAGCCTCCGTCAGCACCGCCCGACGGAGGCATGAGCGGAGGAACCCCGGGAGGAAATATGAGTTCTTCCGTTACGTGGAGCGGTGCTACAGAGATTTCGTCCACAGCTGCAGAAACAGGGAAAACATATGAATCAACAACAGCAAATGAAAATGCACTCTTGATTGATACAAATGAGGTCGTTACTCTTTCAGATATAACAGTTTCAAAATCAGGCGATTCAGACGGCGGAGACGCTACCAGTTTTTACGGCACAAATGCAGGCGTATTGGTTAAGGGAGGAAGTAATACATCAATTACCGGCGGAACAATTACCACAAGTGCCACGGGAGCTAATGCCGTGTTCTCTTATGGCGGAAACGGTGCACAAAACGGAGCTTCCGGCGATGGCACAACAGTAAATATCACAGACACAAAAATCCACACAACAGGCAACGGCTCAGGTGGAATAATGACAACGGGCGGAGGCGTTACAAATGCAAATAATCTTACAATTGTAACAGAAGGCGGCTCGTCAGCACCTATCCGTACAGACAGAGGCGGCGGCACAGTTTCGGTTACAGGAGGAAGCTACACATCAAACGGTCTGGGCTCTCCTGCGGTATATTCAACAGCAGATGTTACAGTAACCAACGCTGAACTTGTATCTAATCTTTCAGAAGGCATCTGTATTGAGGGGAAAAACTCAGTTACATTGAATAATGTAAATCTGACCGCAAATAACACACAGACAAACGGCAACGCGACCTTTTTGGACAGCATTATGATATATCAGTCTATGTCGGGCGACGCAGATAGCGGTACATCTTCTTTTACCGCAACAGGCGGCACGATTAACAGCAAAAACGGTCATGTGTTCCATATTACAAACACAAACGCAGTTATAAACTTAAACGGTGTAGTTATCCAAAACAGCGACAGCGAAAACATTTTACTTTCCGTTTGTGATGACGGCTGGAACGGCGCCGGAAATATTGCAACGCTTAATGCAAGCGGTCAAACATTATCAGGCAATATTCTTGTGGGAAGCAATTCGTCGCTTGCTCTTAACTTAAATAATTCCTCTGTTTTCACCGGAACAGTAAGCGGCAATATTACAAACGCAAAAGGACAAACTGTTTCCGAAACGGTAGGTACGGTAAATGTAACGCTTGATGAAACAAGCAAATGGTATCTTACGGCAGATACTTATATATCGTCATTCAACGGAAATGCGGCAAACGTAATAACAGGCGGTTATACTTTGTACGTAAACGGTACGGCTCTTTCAGATACAACCGCTTATGATGCAGCTCAAAAAGCTATAACTGTCAGCATAAATGGGAAAACAGTTGATTTTTCAGCATATGATAATGTTCTGCCGTATATTGAAAGCGACCGCACACTGGTGCCTATTCGGGCACTTGCCGAAAGTATGGGTTTCACGGTTGATTGGGCGGATGAAACAAGAACAGTTACAGTAAAAGGCGGTAATACGGAAATTGTATTAACCATTGACAGCGATAAAGCAACTGTAAACGGTGAAACTTATACATTAGATGTTCCTGCAAGAATCACAAGCGACAGAACGTTTATTCCGCTTCGCTTTGTTTCGGAGAATATGGGTGCGAAGGTTGATTGGAATGACGCCGACAGGTCAATCACAATAACAGCAAATTGAAATATCGTTAATCGGAAAGCTCTCAAAGAGATAAAAAATCTTATACAAATTGCTCAAAACCCCGAAGCTATGCGGCTTTCGGGGTTTCTTATACCTAAAATTTTCTGACGGTTTTAATAAAATTTGCTCATTTGTATGTTGCATTTTATAATCAGGTATGATAATATTAACAAAAATCAAGCCTTTATATTGCACAGTTTTGTATAAAACAATATAAAATCAAATTCCGTCAGATGTAAAAAAGGAGCAATGTATATGCAAAGTTTTAAAAAAATCACCGCATTTATGTTAACGGCAATCATGATGCTGACATGTCTTACGTCCGGACTGATAACGGCGTATAATACGCCTCGCGTTGTAAACGCCGAATCCGCAGCAGTATATGTTACAAACAGAGTACAGGACGGCGATGCATATAAGTACAGCATTTCTATGAGCGACAGCTTTGACGGTGTGGTCATCATAGCTCAATATGATATCGACGGCAATTTGCTGGATTTTAAAAGCTATCACACGCCTGCAGCGGATTTTGATGTTGTAACTTATCCGCAAGCAAAGACCGTCAAACTTATGCATTGGGACGGCTTTGACGATGTAAATCCGCTTGACGATGTACAGATTGAATACGAGCCTGAATTTCTTTCAAACGTAACCGTACAGTCGGTAAGTTCCTACCAGAACGACGGCAGAAACAACGTATTCCCCGGCGAAAACGTTTTGGACGGAATAATCGAGGGATATTGTAAAGATAAAACCAACATTTTGAGTCAATGGGTTGCACAAGACTCCTCTGTACCGCAATACATAGTTTTGGACTTTGGCGAAGTGTGCGACTTTTCCGAGCTGGAAATATGGTGGAACACTATGCATAGCGGCGGTAAAGATGAACGTTACGCCAGCTACCAGATATATGTCAGCAACGATGCACAAAGTTACAAGCTGGCTCTTGATAGGTCCTCCAACACTACTCCGTATCATACCCACGACATTCTCCCTTACGGAACAAGAGGAAGATACTTAAAGATAAATGTTACCAAAATGAGTGCCGGCTGGGTTGCAATGTACGAAATAAAAGCGTACGGACATAACCTTTCCGGAGTACAGATAAACCCCGACGAACCTGATGAGCCTTTTGAACCTTCAACACCTAAACAGTATATACATATGTCTGTTGATGATGTTATAAACTGTATGAAGGATATAGTGAACAAACAAAACACCTATACATCTATTTTCGACAACGCAACGTTTGCATTATTTAAAGAGATGCACGATAAATACGGTGCCGTTGTAACTCTGAACACCTTTAATGAAGACAGCAGCTTTGACATATCAAGCCTGCCGTCAAAATATGCGGAGGAAGTTTCGGAAAACTCATATTGGTTAAAATTTGCCTTCCATGCAAAAGATAAAAATCAATACACTTATGCAACAGACAATGTTGACGGAATAAAGGCGGACTACAACAAGTTTGTAAACGCAATGAAAACATTTTCCGGCGGCGACACAAACGTTATCGACCGCGTTACAAGACTCGGATTCTTTGAGGGCACAAAGGCAAATCTGCTTGCATTAAGAGAATGCGAGCTTGGTCCTGTAGCGTTCACCACTGCCGACAACAACGACACCCGTTTGTCATATTATTTCGACAACAGCATGCGTGATAAAGTTAACAGTGCCGGCTTCTGGTATGATGAAGATACCGGTATATTATTCTTAAGATCTCAGAGGAGAATGGAACACGTATCGTCGAATTTAGACGTTGCGTTTGCCAACATCTTAAAATACCCGGACGCTAAAGTAATTGAGATCTTCACTCATGAACAGTACATAAAGTCAAATGTTCTCGAAGAATACTTCAAATGGGCATATGAAAACGGCTACGGCTTCGACTTCGCACAAAATCAATATCAAGACATTCTTGCATCGGTTCTGCCTGTACCGGATTTCACCTACACAGCCGATTATACAGACGGGAATGTGTCGGATTGGGTAAACAGAAACGGCGGTTTTTCGCTTCTTACAACCGATGAATCAGACAATTACTACGGTGCTAAAAACACTTCCGAAACAAGAGGAGCATATCTTTTGTTAAATTCCGAGGTTGACAATATAACAAGCTATACCATGGAATTTGACGCAAAACTGAATGCCGGTCAGACAGACAATTCACAAATAGCCTTGGGCAGTGCCGATTATTTCACCTACCCAACATCAAGGATCGGCTCCGGCGAAGATGAATATGATGCAAAACGCAGTAACTATGATCTTGGTTTTGAAAAACACTATCTGTTCCTGCTTTCAAGCACAGAATCAAACAACTGGATACTTAATCCTAACAGCGATAACGTGAATATAACTCTTCCCGACAACCGATTTATTCATTTTACAGTCATCGGATCAAGGAAAAACGTTACGCTTCTGATAAACGATGGTAACAGACTGTTATACAGCGGCAAAATAACTCCGGATACATCATATCCTAAACCGCAGATGTTGTATTTGCGTGCAGGCAAAAGCGATTCCGATATAGGCATTGACAACGTGAAATTCAACGCTTATTACGGTGCTTTGCCTCTGACGGCGTATAAAACGGATGACAGCATAAACATATCGGTCGCACCGTTTGATACAGGAAGTATACATGCAGAGCTGTATGACAAAAACGGTAACCTGTTAGATACATCGTCTGCCAACGCCGACGGAACTGCCGTAACTTTAAAGCTTATCTCACCGTCGGAAAGCGAAACGTATATAAAATTATACAAAAAACCTTACGATACAACCGGTATGATAATAAACACAGATGAAATAAGTCTGCCGGAAAGTCTTATAATGAACGACATGCGTTATGCATATTACGATGCAAAGGAAAGCCTTGACGGTCTTGAAACGTACAGTGAAAGATTGCCGTACCGTTACCATATACCTCAAAGCTATGATGACGACAGTCAATATCCCGTTGTTGTTTATCTGCACGGTGCCGGTGCATGCGGTGAGGACAACAAAGGTCAGATACGCAACGACAGACATTTTGTGGACACTTTGTTAAGCGAAAAATATCTTAATAACCCGGACACCCAATGTATAATAATAGCTCCTCAGGTCAGAGACAAATATATAAACCGCAGCTGGAGTGCGGGCTCATATAACTATAACGATGTGCAACAATATCAGTATGTCGGTCTTGTGCATGATGCCATAGAAGACATTAAGTCCCGCTACAGCGTTGATGCGGACAGAATATACATTCTGGGACAGTCCATGGGCGGATACGGCTGCTGGCATATAGCCGCAACTTATCCCGAGATGTTTGCGGCAGCGGTAGGGCTTTGCGGAGCAGGACCTGTTGATTCGAACGGTGCCGGAAAAATGGCAGCACAAAACATGGCCGCATGGGCATTTTACGGCTCGGCAGACACCACTGTCCCGCCAAGCGGCTCAATAGAAATGATAAACGCTTTAAACAGTTTCGGAGCAACCAATGCTAACATTACCGAGCTTACCGGCATGGGACATAACATAGAAAAAGAAGTATTTACCGGCATAAACACTGCAGGTATTTATCAATGGTTGTTTGAACAGTCAAAGGCGAAAAATGTCTCGTCGGCAAATAATTAATCAATAATCAAAGAAGAGCGAAGCTGCGGCAAAACGATTTTTCAATCGAATTGCTGCAGCTTCTTTATATAAAGCCTGCTGAACAATTCAAAAACGCTGTCGCAGAGCGACATTCGAGCGTTTTTGAATTGTTTTGGCGCAAGGTTTTTGAACATATTTGTGAAAAAGCCTTGCACTTTGTGCCATCTGTCGTCTCCCGACAGATGGCACAAACAGGAGTTCAATTAATGCCATGAACCCGAAAGAGGCTTACAAAGCCTTTTTCGGCAATGAAATTGATAAATTTCATTAAAATGCTTTCGAAAAAGCATTTGTTCAGTAGACATTATATATCGCCGTTTTTTATCGCTATTGCATTAAATATTCGCAAATGCGTACAAATGTTTTTGTGAAATATATATAAAAAAATAGTAATATGCTGTGTACTTTATGAATTTACTTTTTTTTAAAAAAATATATAATAAAATTGTGGAAATATGATTATGAAAAGGAGCGAGAAAAATGAACCATCATTTGCTCAAAAAAGGCATATCTCTGTTGATTAGTTTTGCAATGGTTATATGCCTGCTGCCGACAGCTTTTGCAGCATCGGAAACAAATCCCGATATGTGGCAAGACGGCAGCGGAACTGTTGAAATTGCTTTCTACACAGGTACGAATGCAAGCAATTTAACATCAAAGTACACCATAACCCCAAGCGAAGGGCAAACCCTTGTTAAAGCTTATGACAACGGTATAGGTCGCTTGGAAGCAGGCTTGACAACATCTGATTACTTTTTCCAGGGTAACAGCATGACCGTTTCCGGAATAAATAATATTCCGCTCGGCAAATACCGCGTTGATCTTATCTACAAAACAAAGACAAGCGGACGTGCCGTAGTTGCTTTTGAACTGGACCAAAAGACTCTTGCTCAAAACATTAACCTGAGTGAATCGGATACAAGCAAAGCATATACTATCCCCTACGAAAGCAAGCTGATACATAAAACAAAAAACACAAATTCTTTCGGAAATGCTCTGTATGTTCAAACCATCAATAATGAATTTATTATAAATTCAAACGAAAGCTTTGAACATACACTTAAAATAATCTCTGAAAAGAGCGGTACACTTTCGTTATACGGTTTATTGTTCACACCTATAGGCCCGGCTATTGAGTTGAGCACAGGCGATACCCAACTCAGCCTTGACGAAGGAAACTTCCTGAATGTAACCGCAACTGCTCCGTCTTCATTTGACAGTTTTACATGGAGCAGCAGCAATACAAACGTTGCAACGGTATCAGGCGAAAGCAATGAAGCTGTTGTAACTCCTGTTGGCATCGGAACTGCAACCATAACCGTTACAGCCGTTAACAGCGAAGATTCATCAATAAGTGCGTCAAACAGCTTTAAATTAACTGTTGTTGATATTCCCGGCGTAACATTGAATAATACTTCGGCAATTATCGATCTGCAGGAAATTAACAAAACGGTTCAGATATCCGCAGAAACAGACGAAGGCTTCGGCAATATAGCATGGGAATCGAACGATAACGAAATTGCAACCGTTACACCGGGCGACAACAATACCGCTGTCGTTACGGGAATAAGCGTTGGCAATGCAATAATAACGGCAACGGTATCAAACTTAAGCAAACCGTCAATTGTTAAAACAGCAAGTGTGAACGTCAAAGTTATAAGCGGCGGTCTGGTATTTGAAGACGGTAAGTTAGACTCTTCAACCTTTGAACTTGCACAAAATATAAACCCTGCAGATATCCGTTTCAACAACCTTGAATGGTCGGGACTTGACCTTGGCGATACTGTAGATGTAAACCCGGGCAAACAGGCTTGGGTTTATGAGGTAAACCGTGTTGCTCCTCACTCAACACTCATCTCCTATGATACATTTGAGGGCTCGGTAAAGGGTGCTAAAGACTACGACAGAGAGCAATCCTCTTACTTTATGTCTCTCACCAACGAAAACGATCTGGATCCTGCCACATCCGACTGGCAATTTGCTATTACGGATAATATTCCTAAAGAAGTAAATCCTACAAAGGCAGACCCGTACAACAGCAGTCAGAACATAGTTGATTTCTATAAAACAGACTATGACGCATCCAACTGGCCCGGCGTAGCAGTTCCTACAAGCTGGAACGCACAGGGTATAAAAAACGGTACTCCGTACACAGGCTATTTTGACAGTGCATACGGTTACGATCCTCCGTACTACACAAACGGTAGTTCTCCAAAATCGTTTACTATAAATGGTGTTTCCCGTAGGATATTCCCTGTTCAGACATACACCAACGATGCATCAAAAGAAAACTATTACGGAAACTTTGCTTGCGAAACACCGGTAGATTACAACCCTGTAGGCTTCTATCGCAGAACGTTTGATGTTCCCGAAGAATGGATTGCCGACAAAAACAAGGTGTTTATCTCTGTAGGCGGTGCGGAAGCAGTGTATTATGTATATTTAAACGGATATGAAGTAGGCTATCACGAGGACAGCAAAACCCCGGGTGAATTTGACCTGACGCCGTTCCTCACAGCCGACGGCAAAGACAACCTTCTCGCTATAAAGGTTTATCGCTGGGCAGACTGCTCATGGCTGGACGATCAGGACGCTTTGCGTCTGGCAGGTATTTTCCGCGAAATATACCTTATGGCAACCCCTGCATTGCACATTCAGGACTACACCGTAACAACAGACTTTGACGATCAGTACAAGGATGCCACCTTGAATGTTAAAGCACAGGTAAACAACTATACAAACATAGATTTTGAAAACTACAATCTTGTTGCACGAGTTTTTGACCCGGACGGCAAAGATATTCTCCGCGGAAAAAACATCGATTTAAGCATAGGCAAGGTAGACGCAAACGGAACAGCGGAAGTAAGCGGCAGTGTATTGGTAGACGAACCGCATAAATGGTTCCCTGACGATCCGTACCTGTATACTTTGGTTCTTACATTGTATGACAATAACACCAACACCGCTATAGAGAACATAAGTCAACAGCTCGGTTTCCGTGAGGTATCCTTCCCTGCACCGGGAAGCGGCATTCAGGACGTCATCCGCATAAACGGGCAAAAAATTATGATGCTCGGCGTAAACTACCAGGCATTCACTCCTGACCGCGGACACTGTGCAACTAAGGAAGTAACTGAGCTCGACATAAAAACAATTAAACAGAACAACATGAATGCCATCCGTACATCGCACTATCCGCCGGACACATATGCACTTTATCTGGCTGATAAATACGGTTTGTTTATGCTGTTAGAAGCAAACAACGAATGCCACGGCAACACATATAACTGTATCTCGGAAGATAATATGTATCTTCTTGCAAAAAGCCGTGTTCACAATATTGTTGAACAGGAAAAGAACCGCACATCTGTTGTAATATGGTCATTGGGCAACGAATCCGGTTCGCAGGAGGGCTGGAAAAGCATCACAGCAGAAGTAAGAAATTGGGATCCGACCCGTCCGGTGCATTATCAGCATCTCGGCGGCAGCCAAACAGCACAAATAAACACTCCGGATATTTACAGCTCAATGTACACAAGCGTTGCAAACCTTATCTCAAGCAACTTTAAAATAACAGGTAAGGCATACTCCGTTTTCCTTTGTGAGTTCTCTCATGCTAACGGAAACGGCCAGGGTTATCTGAAGGATTACGTTGACGCGTTCCGTAACGAAAAGCGTTCTATCGGCGGCGATATCTGGGATTATGATGATCAGTCTATATGGACAGTTCCTTCCGACCAGAGCAAAATGAAATGGGATTATTTCGGCACCGGAATGTATCTCGGCTACGGCGGCGACTGGGGCGAAGGTCAGAACGAAGGCGACGGTGCCATGGACGGTATCATATCTGCAACCCGTGAAAAACAGACCGAAATGGCAGAAGTTAAAAAGCAGTTCCAGATGGTAAACTTCCTTGCGTCGGACGATGACCTTAAAAACCAAACCGTAAACGTACGTAACGAATTGTACGCAACCGATGTAAACAGCTTTGATTTTGCTTGGACGCTTCTGGAAAACGGTGAAGCAATAGACTCCGGAATAATTGAAGATCTTCCAAGCATACCGCCTGCAAACAACGGTATGGACGTTTTTGCAAAATTACCTACCAAAGCTGTAACAATACCGTATACTCTTCCGGAAAATCTGCGTCCGGGTGCTGAATATTTCTTAAATGTTCAACTTCTCTTAAAAGAGGACACCGACTGGGCAGATGCAGGACATGTTGTAGCGGAAGAACAGTTCCAGCTCCCTGTGGAAGACATTCCTGAAAATCCGGCTGTTGTATATGATAAAAACTCAACAATAGAGATTAACGAAGCTTCGGATAAGATAACTTTAACAGGCAAAAACTTCTCCATGGAGTTCAATAAAAAAGACGGATATTTGTATAATTACATCTACAATAACGAGCTTTTATTAAGCCAAGGTCCTAAACCTGAATTTTCAAGAAAAGCATCCCGTGGTGAAGCAGGAGAGGTAACCAAAAGTATATGGAACAATATACAGTCTAAACTGAGAACGCCAACCATAACAGTTGACGAAATATCGCAAGACAACGCAGTTGTAGTGAATGTAAAATATCCTACAACAATCAACACAAACACTATCATTATAATGACATATGTCATCGACTTTAACGGTGCTATAGGCTGCACATTGGATTTCAGAACCGATATGGAAGCCACCATCGGCACAAACGAGCTGTACCGTGTCGGCGTTGATATGGTTATGCCGGAAGGCTATGAGGATATTGACTGGCTGGCAAGAGGCCCTGAGGATAACTATCTGAACCGTAAGACGGGCACAAACGTAGGACAATACAGCACAACAGTTACAGATAACTATCTGTTTTTGTCGAAGCCTCATCACTGCGGCGAGCATCAGGACGCACGTTGGATGGCATTGAGCGGTGAAAACAAAAAATCAAATCTTATGTTTGTATCGGCAGATAAACTGTTAAGCGTTAATGCACTCCACTTTAACGTAAGCGATTTTGACGTAAGCCATACATATGAAATGACACCAAGAAAAGAAACCATCGTAAGCGTAAACGGTGCGTCAAGAGGTCGTGCAGCCGGCTTGGGCATATTGCCGGATGAATACAAGCTTTTGACAGACAACTACCACTTCAGCTTTACAATGGTTCCTTATGAACCTGAAGCAGACCTTCAGGCAGTCGCAGACCCATACCGCAACATTCAGTACACAAACGAGGATGACTACTCACAAGGCACAGCAGAAGGCAAATATGACCCTGATGTAAAAACGGTGCTGGTATCAGAGGACTTCAACGGAACAGTACTCAGCGGTTGGAGCAAGAAAGCAAACTGTTTCTCTGTTGAAACCTCAAACCCTGTAGACGGCACAAAATACGGTCATTTTGTTGACGGCGATAACGACGGTATTCAATTCAACAAGACGTATAATAACGACTGTGATCCTATGGTGATCGAATTTGACTTCAGAGTAGAAAACAACACGTCAAATAAGACGCTTTATATCGACAGAGGCGGTCTTTCAAATCCGCATCTGCAGTTGTTCTTTAAAGCTAACGGCGAATTGCAGGTACGCCAAAGAACTCCGGAAGGTGCAAACAACAATTTGTCGTTGGGCAAATTCACCACCGAAGCATGGCACCATTTAAGATGGGATATAGACCTTGAAAACTCTGTTTTCAAAATTACGATTGACGACGGAAAGCCTCTGGAATATATGTCTTTCCAGCAAAACGAGATTGACTATATAGACAGATTCAGAACCCGTGTTCAAGACGGTAAGTACATAGACTACGATAATGTAAAAATATACACTGTAGACTATAATCCAACCTACGATATATCATCAATGATATATTCAAATAACAACACAACGCCTGAAGCAGGTGCTTCGTTAAAGAGTGTTGGTATTAAGAGAAACAAGATAAAGGATATTGCAGTTCACTTGTTTGTAGGTGTTTATAACGGAAACGGCGTTTTGGTTAATGCAGTTTCTCAACCTATAAATGCCGATTCGTTCGACAGTATCGGCGTTGCTACACAGATTGCCCTTGAAAAGGCTTTGATCCTTCCGGATGAATTTGATCAGAACTGGCAGGTTAAAGCGTATATCTGGGCCGATGACTCATTGATGCCTATGGCAGATGCATATGTAAGCAGGAGCAACTTTGTGTTCAGCAGTCCGTCTGAATATCAGGTCTTTCAGACGGCTGAAAATGAAGGTCAGGTTCTTATATCGGGTGAAATCTTCACAAAAGGCATAAAATCTGTGGAGGCAAGAGCAATAACCGTGCCTGACGATGATGCAGACTGGACAAAGATATCCTCAAACGAAACAATCTTTAAAGGAACATTGACAGTTCCTGCCGGCAGTTGGTACACAATCGAAGTGAGGGGTAAACTCTCAAATGGCACGTATGTATATAGCACAATTAAAAATGTAGGCGTCGGCAACGATTTGTCAAATTAGAAAATGCGGCATCGGG
>CAJOGA010000031.1 GCA_905233855.1 uncultured Clostridia bacterium | reverse complement strand
AAACGCTCCTGAGGAAATGGAATTTTTCAACAACTTTGTGGATAACACATTGCTGGAACGTTTAAATAATATCGTTAATAACGATTTTGCACACGTAACATATACCGAAGCTATAGAGATATTAACCAAAAACAAAGATGCTTTTGAATATCCTGTTGATTGGGGAGCAGACCTGCAAACAGAGCACGAGCGTTATCTTACCGAACAAATCTATAAAAAACCTGTTTTTGTAACAGATTATCCTAAAGATATAAAAGCGTTTTATATGCGTCTTAACGATGACGGAAAAACCGTTGCGGCAATGGACTTGCTTGTTCCGGGTATAGGTGAAATAATTGGCGGAAGCGAACGTTTGGATAAGCTTGTTGAGCGTATGAATGAGCTGGGGCTTAAAGAAGAGGATTACAAATTCTATCTTGACTTAAGACGTTACGGCGGAAATAAACATGCCGGATTCGGATTGGGATTTGAACGCGCTATAATGTATATAACGGGCATAAACAATATCCGTGACGTTATTCCGTTCCCGAGAACAGTAGGTACTTGCGAATTTTAAAAGCGGAGGCTGTTATGTTAAAATCCTTATTGTTAATGGCGGTTTTGTTTGTCGCATTTTACTATGGCGGAGCACTGATAGGCGGTATTGTTGCTTTGATTGCCTTGATAATAACGGTATACAGTATGTTGCCGGATATATATGCTCTGATAGGTCAAAGAAAATATGTTCAGGGCAACGATGCGGACGGACTTAAATGGCTCAACCGGTCTTATAACACAGGCCGTATGAATACGCATACAGCTGTGTACTATGCGTACATACTTATAAAAAATTCAGAGCTTGACAAAGCACAAACAGTTACAAATCTGATGCTTGGCAGAAAAAATATAAAACCCGACGATAAAACCATGGCAAAACATAATTTGTCGCTCATAGAGTACAGACGCGGAAATCTTGAGGATGCCATGGAGATGGCACAGGCTATTTTTGATGCAGGCGAAAGCACTCTTATATACGGCACTTTGGGATATTATAAGATTTTACATGGCGATGCCGATGCATTTGATTTTTGCAAAAAAGCCGTTGAGTACAATGATGACGACAATACTATACTGGATAATTATCTTCATGTGTTGATTCAGAAAAACATGTTTGATGACGCCGTACAATATGCAAATAAATTGATGGACAAATCGCCTAAATTTGTGGAAGCATATTATCATAGTGCACAAATTTATAATGCTTTAGGTGATAAAAAACTGGCTTCAGATACATTGGATAAAACAGAAAAATGTGTAAAAACGTTTATGACAACCGTAACTGACGAACAAATTCAGGCATTAAGGAATGAAATTAATCAATAATTTCAAGGGAAATCAATCATGGATAAGCTAAAGGAATATATAGGGCAATTCAATAAAGTTGCGGTAGCATTTTCAGCAGGAGTGGACAGTACATTCCTGCTTTGCGTTTGTGCAACTGTTTTGGGTAAGGACAATGTTATTGCCGTAACGGTAAATTCGGATATGTTTCCCAAAACAGACTGCGATTTGAGCATTTCTCTTGCAGAAAAAATCGGTGTAAAGCAAATTTTTTTAAATGCTGACGAGTATACGGTTAAAGAGTTTACCGAAAACAGCCGTGAGCGGTGCTATTACTGCAAAAAAAATATATTCAAAAAGATTATTGCATGTGCAAAAGAACACTCAATTTCAACCGTTTTTGACGGTTCAAATGTCGATGATATAAACGATTACCGTCCCGGAATGAGAGCATTAAAAGAACTTGGTGTTATAAGCCCGCTTATGGAGACGGGAATGGTTAAAAGTGTGATACGGCAAAAAAGTGCCGAGCTGGGCTTGGAAACTGCGTATATGCCGTCCAAAGCGTGTCTTGCATCAAGAATACAATACGGTGAGCAGATAACGCATGAAAAGCTGAAAATGGTAAATATGGCTGAAGATTTTTTAAAAAACAAAGGTTTTACGCAGTTCAGGGTAAGGCACCACAATTGTATAGCACGAATAGAAGTTATGCCGAGTGAAATGGATAAAATAATCGAATTAAAAGACGAAATATCACTTGAATTCAATAAGATAGGCTATACATACACAACTCTGGATCTGCAGGGATTCCGTTCCGGAAGTATGAATGAAGTTATTAAGAGAGGCAAAACAAAATGAATAATGACAAATTATACGAATTGCTTAAAAATATTGAAAACGGACAAGCAACCGCTGACGATGTAATGCAACAGCTTAAAACCTTGCCGTTCGATGATATGGGTTATGCTAAAATAGATAATCACCGGCAGTTAAGGACAGGCTATCCCGAGGTTGTGTTTTGTCAGGGGAAGTCGATAGAGCATATATGCGGAATAGCTGAAAAATTCAAAATTCAGGGCGATAAAAACATCCTCTTTACCCGTGCGGACGAGGCCGTGTTTGAACAAATAGCCAAAATTATACCTGATGCTAAGTTTAATAAGCTGGCAAGGATTGTTATTGTAAATCCGTGCCCTGTGCAAAACAACGGAAAAAAAATACTTGTTTTGACAGCAGGAACTTCTGACATTCCGGTTGCGGAGGAAGCGGCAACAACTGCCGAGATAATGGGTAACAAGGTTGAAAGAATATTTGATGTAGGCGTTGCGGGATTGCACAGATTGTTATCTAAATTAGATGAGATACGCTCTGCAAACGTTATAATAGCAGTTGCCGGTATGGAAGGTGCATTAGTGAGCGTTATTGCAGGATTGGTGGATAAGCCTGTTATAGCCGTGCCTACGAGTGTGGGTTACGGTACAAATTTCGGCGGACTTTCCGCTTTGCTTGGCATGCTTAACAGCTGCGGTGCGGGCGTAAGCGTTGTTAATATAGATAATGGGTTTGGAGCGGGACATCTTGCAAGCATAATAAATAATATGTAGTATTTTAGCGGAAGGGGAGATTAATATGAGTCAACCTCTTGCAGACAGAATACGTCCGACCGAATTAGACGATGTGGTGGGTCAGCAGCATCTTTTGGCAAAAGGAATGTTGTTAAGAAACATTATTGAAAATAACCGGATACCTAACATGATTTTTTACGGCCCGAGCGGTGTAGGCAAGACAACTGTTGCAAATATCATTGCGGCAAACACGGGCAAAAAATTGTATAAATTAAACGCTACAAATGCATCTGTTACCGATATTAAAAACATTGTTTCGGATCTTGACAGTATGCTCACAATGAACGGCGTATTGTTGTATCTTGACGAAATACAAAACTTTAATAAAAAGCAGCAACAGTCGCTTTTGGAATTTATGGAAAACGGTAAGATTACCGTTATTGCCAGCACCACGGAAAACCCGTATTTTTATATATACAATGCCGTTTTATCGCGTGCAAGCGTGTTTGAATTTAAACAACTTGACTCATCAGACGTTAAAATAGCACTAAAGCGTGCGTTAAAACTGCTGACAAAGGAGTATGACGGTTACACCGTAACAGCCGTTGATGACGCTTTGGAGCATATTTCACGTGTAAGCAACGGAGATGTGCGTAAAGCGATTAACGCATTGGAAATGATATTTTTATCGGCGGCGGGAAAAGCCGATAAAAAAGTTGATATAACCTTGGATCTTGCTGTTCAGGCAACGCAAAAAAAGGCTATGCGTTACGATAAGGACGGCGACAGTCATTACGATATATTAAGTGCTTTTCAAAAATCCATACGCGGAAGCGATGTTAATGCAGGACTGCATTATCTTGCAAGATTACTTTCAGCCGGAGATTTGTTGTCGCCGTGCAGACGGCTTATGGTTATAGCGTCGGAGGATATAGGCATGGCATATCCTAACGCTGTTGCGATAACGAGGGCATGTGTTGAAAATGCACTGCAGCTTGGTCTGCCCGAGGCAAGGCTGCCTCTTGCACAAGCTGTCATAACTCTTGCAACAGCACCAAAATCCAATAGCGTTATAATGGCTATAGACATGGCAATGAAAGACATTGAAACAAAGGACATCTCAGATATTCCCATCCATTTAAAGGATTCACACTATAAAGGTGCGGCAAAGCTTGGTGGTAGAGGTTTGGAGTATAAATATCCTCATTCATACAAAAACAACTATATTCCGCAGCAATATCTGCCCGATTCTATAAAATCAGCTGTTTATTATGAACCCGGTAATAATAAAAACGAACAGGCAAATAAAAAATACTGGGATGAAATAAAAAAAGAAAAATTATAAAGAGGGATGAATTATGGACAAACAACTTTTTGACAAAGTTATGAACTGCATGTTGGGCGACAGATCAGACAATTCGCATATGAACTTCACGGTTTGGGAATGGCCGACAGCTATAGGCGTATACAGTATATACAAAGCATATTTAAAAACCAATGATAAACAGTACTTGAACTTGCTTATCAAATGGTTTGATGACCGTATTGCAGAAGGTTTGCCGCCAAAGAACGTTAATTCGGTAGGACCGCTTTTAACAATGGCTCATGTATATGAAATAACCGGTAGGGAAGACTATCTTGCAATATGCAAGGAATGGCTTGACTGGGTTATGAACGAAATGCCGCGTACACAAGAAGGCGGCTTGGAGCATATGACTGTCAACGGACGTCATTATGAGCAAATGTGGGTTGACACTTTGTTTATGACGGTGCTGTTCGTTGCAAAAATGGGGAAAATAACAGGCGACCAAAAGGTTATGGATGAAGCGACCTATCAGTTCCTTATCCATATAAAATATCTTACAAACACGAAAACAGGTTTGTGGCATCATGCATTCTGCTTTGACGGACGTCATAATTATTCCGGTGCACCGTGGGCAAGGGGCAACAGCTGGTATGCAAGCTCCGTGCAGGAATTTATAGACATAACCGGCATAGACGGAGCTGTTAAACGTTTTCTTGTTGAAACATTAAAATCCCAGCTTGATGCTTTGGTAAAATATCAAGGTCCGGAAGGCTTCTGGCACACATTGATGGATGACGATTCATACAACGAAACATCGGCAACAGCGTCGTTTGCGTATTCCATGATAAAGGCTGTAAAGAGCGGTTTGGTTGAGGACAACGGATATTTGGCATCGGCTAAGAAAGCCGTTGCGGCAGTAAAAAGTGTCATTGAAGACGACGGTACTGTCGGCGGAGTGTCTTACGGCACAGGTGCAAAATTTGAACGTTCCGGATATACGGAAGTGCCTATAAGACCGACAACTTACGGTCAGGGCTTAACACTTATGATGCTTACTGTGGCTGATTGAGGATAAAATTTTTGGATTGTTTAGTGTTATCTGTTTTGGTAAAAGAGCGGATGGAGACAAAAATGAAGTTTTATTACGGAGTAGACCCGGCTGAAAAAAGAGAAAAGCTTATGAAAAGCGAAGCTGCCAAACCCATGATTGACGAAATAATTTCATCGGCAGATAAGGCAATGTCGGAAGACAGTATCGCTTTTAAAATGAGCGATTACATGCTGTATCATAAAACCGGAAACAGAACCGTATTTGAAAACAAATATTTCGGAAGAAGACGCAAATGTTCTGACATTATGCTTGCATATTGGTTAACGCAGGATGAAAAATATCTTGAACCTCTTATTGATTATATTTCGTATATATGTGATGAGTTTACATGGTGTTTACCGGCACACAGCAATTATGCGAACAGATTATCGCAGGAAATAATTGAATGGGTTGATTTGTTTCAGGCTGAAACCGCACGTTTCTTTGCCGAGACGGTTATGTGCGTTGGCGATAAGCTGCCCGATTATATTTTAGCGAGAATGAGCTATGAAGTTCACCGCAGAATTTTCAAGCCGTTTGAACGCTTTGAAAATAATGAATACGACTGTAAAGAAAATGCATACTTTTGGTGGGAATCATGCAGGATGAACTGGGCGACTGTGTGCGGTGCAGGTTGCACGATGGCGGCGCTTTGTTTTGGCACGGAGCAGGAAGCTGAAAAATATGTAAACAAATTCGTAGGATGTCTGGACAGATACCTTGACGGAATAGGGGATGATGGCTGTTGTCTGGAAGGTATGTCTTACTGGAATTACGGCTTTTCTCATTTTGTAATACTGGCTATGGCGGTAAAAGTTTATACTGACGGCAAAATTGATTATTTTAAAAACCATAAGGTTAAAGAATTGGCTATGTTTCCGCAAAGGATAAGATTGTCAGAGTCAAAAGTGGCGTCAATATCTGACGGCGGAGAAGCGTATTCGTTTCATATAGGACTTATGTCATTGCTTAAGAGCATATACAGCGATGTTCTCCTTCCCGATATTAAATACGGAACACGCCGCGGCAATATAGATTCCGTTTGCGAACTTTTGTGGTTTGACGAAAATTATAAGTGTGATAAAACGGTATGTGAAACAAATTATCTTTCTGACGCACAATGGTATATAAGCCGTAGGGAAAAATTCAGTTTTGTTGCTAAGGGCGGGCATAACAACGAACCTCATAATCATAATGATATTGGCTCATTTATGATAACCGTAGGTGATGAGACTTTTATTTCCGATCTTGGCTGTGGTGAATATGTTAAAGAAACATTCAACGGCAAAACGAGATACAACTACATTCAAAACAGTTCAAGAGGGCACAGCGTCCCTATTGTAAACGGGGAGTATCAGCATAACGGCGAGCAGTTCTGTGCTAAAAACGTTAAAGCAGAGTGTAATTCTTTTGAATTAAATATAGAAGATGCATATACCCCGGGAATTATAAAAGAAATAAAACGCCGGTTCAATATTGAGGAAAATAAAGTGATTTTATATGATACATTCGATTTTACTTCGAATACGGTTTCGGTTGTTGAAAGATTTGTGAGTAAAATAAAGCCGCAGCTGTGTGAAGGGTATGTTGACTTTAATATTGCACGGATCGTATATGATTCCAAAAAATATTTGCCGTCGGTCAGCACGGAATCTTTTGTTGCTCATGACGGTGTTGGTGTTGTGAAGGTTTACCTGATAGACTTTGTCCCTGTTTCAAACGATGAAAATGTGTTCAGGTTTGAATTTTGTATATAAAAGATAAAAAAACGTAGCCGTTCGGTTAATCAAACGGCTACGTTTTTTATGTATAAGTTATTTAACTTTTGACATATATTTAGCGTCCATACCTTCAAATATTGCCGGTTTAACAGTAAATGAGTAATCTATCACTTTATCTGTAAACTGATATTTTTCCAGCAAAACAGGACCGCAGCTTGCAGAGCCGACACCGCTTGCTTTATAGTCTATACGCACGATGGTTTCATCTCTCGGAGTAAGCTCATAATGGTGTGTTGCATTTGTAAGATCGAATGAATTATAGTGCGATGCACTGAATTCAAACTTATTGTCTGTAACAAACATTAATCCTCTGCCGCGTATATCATATACAGCCGCCCATTTTGTGTTTATATGGTTACCATGCTCCTGTGGTTTAATGTATTCCACATATTCATCGGTTACGGTTGTTTTGTAATAACCCATTCTTGCGTGCTGCTGCATATCTATATAACACTCATCAGGACCCATACCGAAATATTCCATATACTCACTTCCGGCAGACATTGTAAATTCCATACCGAAACGTGGCAAGAATGTCGGCATTTTTGCATCATCACGTACGTCCGCATGTATATCGTGAATAATTTGTCCGTCTTTCAAAATTGTATATTTTGTTGTAACTCTCACATGCGGCAGAACGCTTCTGCTTGCAACAATTGTTTTTGACTCAATAACAATTTTTTCTTTGCTGTTTTCCAAAATTTCAACGCCGTAGCATTGAGGGAACGGCTTGTTCAAAAATTCTTTCTGCCATTGATTGCGTATGGTTCTCTCATTGTCTGTAGGTGCACGCCAGATGGAAAATTGAGGTCTTGCTGATATTACAGAGGCACCGTTTACGCTCATATCTTCAAAAAATCCGTAGAACTTGTTGAAGGTGTATGCGAAATTATCGCCTTCAATAAGCAAAAATTCTTTGTCTATGTCGGTAAGAGTGAGCTGTTTTGCACTACTATCCAATTCGATTTTTTCTGCTTTTGCAACAGGTAATTCAAATTGTTTGAACGCAACTTCATATCCTGCATTTTCCCAATATGTATCATTTTTAAGCACGAAACATATTTCTATGTATGCACCGTAATAGGTTGATTTTGGCATATTGAACTTGATATTTAAATTGCGTGAATAGTGCGGACGAACAGAGAAGTTTGTAATTCTGCCTTGTTCTACTGTAACATCATCGTTTATTACTTTATATGTAATGTCATAATTGTTAAGGTTGGTGAAATTATACGTATTTTTAATTTTGAAAACGCCTTTTTTGAGGTCTACCGCTTCAATTTTAGCGTATGCATAAGTATATTTCATAGCGAATGCACCGTGGCTCGGAACTCTGTCCGGAGACACCAAACCGTCAACACAGAAGTTGCCGTCATGAACCGGCTCGTTAAAGTCGCCGCCGTAAGTGAAGCCTCTTTTGCCGTCTTCACAGGTTATGGCAACGCTATGGTCGCACCATTCCCAAACGCATCCGCCTATCAATTTTGGATATTTTTCTATAACATCCCAATAATCACGAACATCGCCAGGGCCGTTACCCATTGCGTGTGAGTATTCACACAGGAAAACAGGACGTTTGATTTTTCTGTTCTTGGCAAAAAGTTCTTCTAATGCCGGAGAACTGGTATACATTCTGCTGACAACATCAAATATTTCAGGGTCGCCTGCCGCTTTTGACGCTTCGTAGTGCAAAAGGCGGGTGTTATCTCTTGCTTTGATCAATTCAGCCATAGAGTCGTGCCAAGAGCCGTAGGAACCTTCATTACCCAAAGACCACATTATGATACAAGGATGGTTTTTATCGCGTTCAATCATTCTTGAGGCTCTGTCAAGATACGAGTCTTTATACATAGGCAAGTCGGAAGGCAAATCTTTATTATATGCATTGAAAGGACGTGCATAGCCAAAGCCGTGATCTTCCTGATCTGCTTCGTTTACAAGATAAAATCCGTATTCGTCACAGAGGTTAAGAAATTCAGGAGTGTTTGGATAATGCGATGTTCTTATAGCGTTAACGTTTAAACGCTTCATTGTTATAAGGTCTTTTTTGATTGCTTCAATGGTAACGTAATGTCCCAAATCAGGGTGCGAATCATGACGGTTAACACCTTTTAATTTAACACTGACACCGTTTATCAAAAGAGCATAGTTTTTAGCCACTTCTATTTTACGCACACCGAATTTCTGAACAATAACTTCGGAGCCACATTCTATTGCCATAATGTATAAATAAGGATTTTCACTGTTCCACTTATTGGCATTCGGTATGTCGAATGATACGGTTTTTAAGCCGCTTACGGTTGATTTCTTTTGAGCAAGCTTTTTGTTCTCTGCGTCATATATGGTTACGGAAACGTTGGCTTTTTCGTTGTTTTTGATTTTGATTTCCGCACTTACTGTTGCGTCGATATATTTTTCGTCCAAATCAGTTTTGATGAAAATGTCTTCAACGCAAACTTTGTCGCGTGAAAGCAGGTAAACATCTCTGAATATGCCTGAAAAACGGTAGCAATCCTGGTCTTCAAGATAACTTCCGTCGCACCATTTAAGCACCTGTACCGTGAGTCGGTTTTTGCCTGTGTGCAGATATTTTGTGATGTCAAATTCCGACTGCATTCTTGATACCTGACTGTAGCCGGCTTCTTTGCCGTTTATGTATACATAAAAGCATGAATCTACGCCTTCAAACACAATGCTTGTGTTTTTCTTTTCCCAGCCTATAGGTAAATCAAAATCGTGTATATACACGCCGCATGGATTATCATTAGGTACAAACGGCGGATCAACAGGATACGGGAACTGAGCATTTACATAGTACGGATAGTCATATCCGTGTAATTGCCAGTTGGACGGTACACAGAGTATGTCCATATCATCAGTTGGATAATTTTCATCAAAAATGCTGTCCGGAACATCAATCGGGCGAATGAAGTAGCTGAAATTCCAGTCGCCGTTTAAAAGTCTGAAGTACGGAGAAGCGGACCTTTGACCGCTTATTGCTGTTTCCGGAGTTGCGTGCGGAATAAAGTAAGCATGTTCTTTTTCTCTGTTTTTTTGTAATACAAGAGGATTTTGCCAATCGCAAGAATTGCTCATTGAAATCAACCTGACCTTTCCCTTATAAATATATATTAATTTTATTATGTTTTATTATGAATACATTAATTATCAAACCGGTTTGCTGAGATTATATGCGGCATTTGTTCTGTGAACACCGTGAGGACGGTAACCGAGTCTGTGCGATAAACCGATATAGTCTGCAAGCAGATAGAGAATAGAGAGCCACATTTCCGTGCCCTGTAAGCCTGCTTCGTAGCTTGGTTCAAGTTCAAAGCTGAAGCCTTTGTTATCCTGCCATTTACTTAAGACACGATTTATTTGATTTACAACCCATTCTTTAGCCTCTTCGCGGCGGTATGAGGTTTGCTTTGCACACAGCCACAACGGGTGTATTACGTCAAGCACAAAGCAAGCTGTGCCGGCATCTTCTCTGAAGTATTTGGTGTTTTTTGAATGTGCTAAAATGGTATCAATAGCTCTTTCAGGGTATGGAAGAGGCAGATTAAACTGTGCGTAAGAGCCTCTGGTAGTACGGTAAAATCCGTTTACCATCATCAAATAGTCTTTGCCGCCGTCTGTCGGACGTCCCCACATACCGGTTGCAGGGTCAACGTGGTTATTGAGCCAGCCGAAAAATGTGTCGCCGGAGTTTGTGGAGTTAAAGTATTTTTTGTTCAGATAAAGTGCCGTTGCGTATACATCTGTTGCACCGCCGGCATTCCAGGCTGCTCTTTCCCAAGGCATTTTGTCAAGATATTCTATCAGCTCTTTGCCGTCTAAACGTTCAACGTCGCTGTACATATTCAAAACGTGTGAGCCTAAAATTTCCAATGAATAGCCTAATGTTAAAACGTCATAATCCAGATGATCCTTCTGCATGCCCTGTAGCTTTGCAATAAGAGCATCCTTATCATTACAAAGGGCAGGGAGCCGGTCGAACATGACCGCTATTTCTGTTGCGTCGCACCATGCACGAACAGTTTCGCCGCCGGTGGAAAGATTTTTATACACTCTGCCGTGATCGGTGTCATATTCCTTGCTTGCCAACACTTCTGTTAACTGGCTTCTGACTTTATCAGCGAATTGAGCAAGTCTGTCTCCCAAATCGCTTGGCACAGGTGTGGAAAAAGGCTTTTGACCTGTTTTTCTGTCCTTTATAACTTTAGCCGGATTGCCTCCGACGATAACATAATCGCCCACGTCTTTTGTAACAACAGCACCTGCGGCAATAATACTGTGCGAGCCGATATTAACGCCGTCTACGATAACTGCATTTGCACCTACCCAAACATCATCACCGATGTTGATGCCGATAGATGTGTGCGGCTGCTTGTAAATATCAACATCAGGGTCTTGGTGTCCGTGATTTGATGCAAAAATTTTTACGCCGGGACCTATACGAACATGATCACCCATCGTAATATTGCCTTGTATACAAGTAAAACTGTTAATGGAACAACCATCGCCTGCAGTTATTGTTGCTCTTCTTAATATAACATGTGCACCAATCTGCGTTTGCTTGCCGAAAGTCGACTTGCTCATGCCGTATAAGTGTGCTTCTTTTGATACAAACGAATCTTCGCCGAAAGTAACATCATAGTGTTTGGCAAGTTCTGCCTGAAACTCTTTCTGAAATTCTTTCTGCTCATCGTTAGGCCTTATCCAAGGCATAAAGTCGATTGCATCGTTAAAATACTCACTATCCCAATCCATTTTACACGACCTCCAAATTTTTTTGCCTTTAGTATACCACAATTTAGAATATAGTCAACAACAAAATAAGAAAAATATTTATAAAATATATGCAATTTCACTGGTAAATTCACAAGAAATGAAACATAAAACGATTCGTGTTTCATTTCTTACGTAAATCGAGCTAAAGAAAATTAAAATAAAGCAAAAAGTTGCAATAAAATGTTTTTTTGTTGCAATATTTATTGACACATCACTACAATTGTGTTATTATTTCTTATTGAAGAATATAACCTATATGTATTATAAACAGCTTGTTAAATACAATTTACGCAAAATGCATTTTAACTATATATATCAGGGGGTGTTGCAATGAGTGATAAAGCATATTTGATATTGGAAAACGGTAAAGTTTTTGAAGGTAAATCCTTTGGTGCAAAAGGCACGGTTATTGCCGAAGTGGTTTTTGCAACAGGTATGACGGGTTATCTGGAAACCTTAACCGATAAAAGTTATTACGGACAAATGGTTGTGCAAACATTTCCGTTGATTGGTAATTACGGAATTATCCGTTCGGATTTTGAAAGTAAAAACATACATATGAGTGCCTATATTGTCAATCAGTGGTGCGAAGAACCTTCTAATTTTCGTTCCGGCGGCAATTTAGACGCTTTTTTAATGGAACAGCAAATTGTGGGACTTTATGATATCGACACAAGAGCACTTGTCAGGATAATACGTGAAAACGGTGTAATGAACGGTATGATAACCAATAGCCTTAATGATATTGACTTTTCAAAAATATCCGGATATAAAGTGCAAAACGCCGTTAGCAGCGTGTCTGCTAAAGAAGCGTATACAGTGAAAGAAGATAACGCAAAATATAAAGTTGCACTTATGGATTTCGGGCTTAAAGATAATATCGTGCGTGAACTGGTAAAACGCGGGTGCGAGGTAACTGTTTTGCCGTACAATACATCTGCGGACGAGATAATAAAGCTTTCGCCGGATGGTATCATGCTGTCCAACGGCCCGGGCGATCCCGCGGAGAATGTTGAAATAATAGAATGTTTGAAAAAACTGACTCAAACTAAAATACCAATGTTCGGTATATGTCTCGGACATCAGCTTCTTGCGTTGGCAAACGGCTGTAAAACGTCAAAACTGAAATACGGACACAGAGGTGCAAATCAGCCGGTTAAAGACCTGACTACCGGCAGAGTGTATATAACAAGCCAGAATCACGGTTATGCGGTTGAGTCGAATAGCATAGACGAAAGTATTGCCGACGAAGTGTTCGTTAACGTCAATGATTCTACTTGTGAGGGTATAACATACAAAAACGCACCTGTGTTTACTGTGCAGTTTCACCCGGAAGCATGCGGCGGTCCTAAAGATACTTCGTTCTTGTTTGACAGATTTATAAAAATGATGGGGGTGTCGGATAATGCCGTTAGATAAAAGCATAAAAAAGATCATGGTTATAGGTTCGGGGCCTATTGTTATAGGTCAGGCGGCGGAATTTGACTATGCCGGAACCCAGGCACTGCGTGCTTTAAAAGAGGAAGGCATTGAAATTGTGCTTGTAAACTCCAATCCTGCCACAATTATGACAGATAAAGCAATGGCGGATAAAATATACATTGAGCCGTTAACCTTAACAACCGTTGAACGTATCATAGAAAAAGAAAAGCCTGACAGCATACTTTCCGGTCTTGGCGGACAAACCGGTTTGAACTTATGCATGCAGCTTGCTAAAAGCGGATTTTTGGATTCACACGGAATAAAGCTTTTGGGAGCATCACCGGAGACGATAGACAAGGCAGAAGACAGACAGATGTTCAAAGACACGATGGAAAGTATAGGTCAGCCTGTAATACCGTCCGACGTAGTGTGTGATGTGGAAGGTGCGTTTGCGTTTGCCGATGAAATCGGTTATCCTGTGATAGTACGTCCTGCATTTACTCTTGGCGGCAGCGGCGGTGGTATAGCCAATAATAAAGATGAACTTGGCGAAATTGCCGAAACCGGAATTGCTGTGTCTCCCATACATCAGATTTTGGTTGAAAAGAGCATTGCCGGTTGGAAAGAAATCGAATTTGAAGTAATACGCGACAGTGTCGGAAATGCAATAACCGTTTGTTCCATGGAGAATTTTGATCCTGTAGGTATACACACCGGAGACAGTATCGTTATTGCTCCTACGGTAACTCTGGCAGACAAAGAGTATCAAATGCTGAGAACAGCTGCACTTAACATAATAGAAGCTTTGGGCGTTGAAGGCGGATGTAACTGTCAGTTTGCTTTGTGTCCGGATTCGTTTGAATATGCAGTTATAGAGGTTAACCCGAGAGTGTCTCGTTCATCCGCTTTGGCATCTAAGGCGACAGGTTATCCTATAGCAAAGGTTGCAACTAAAATTGCCATAGGCTACACTCTGGACGAGATACCAAATGCCGTAACAGGCAAAACGTTTGCAGCATTTGAACCGACGCTTGACTATGTAGCCGTTAAATTTCCAAAATGGGCATTTGATAAATTTGTGTATGCAAAGCGTGATTTAGGCACACAAATGAAAGCAACCGGTGAGGTTATGTCTATTGCCGACAGCTTTGAAATGGCAATTATGAAGGCGGTAAGGGGAGCGGAAATATCTCTTGACACTTTAAATCTGCCAAAGCTGTTTAACCTTTCGGCGGATGAAATACGCAATATGCTTCATACAACGACAGATGAACGGCTTTTTGTTGTGTTTGAGGCTTTAAAGAAGGACATAACGTGTGAAGAAATAAACGAAATAACAAAGATAGACAAGTGGTTTTTGTACAAGCTGAAAAATCTTGTTAATTATGAGAAAAAATTGTCCGAAGGTCTGACGGAGGATATTTATATACAGGGCAAACGTCTGGGCTATACCGATAAGGCGATAGAGAGAATATGCGGCGAAAAGGTTACATATTCTTTAGCACCTACATATAAAATGGTTGATACCTGTGCGGGCGAATTCAGTGCACAAACTCCGTATTTTTATCATACATTCAACACACAGATAAGCGGCGGCGAAAACGAGGCTTTAAAACTTATAGAACACAGCCAGAAGCCGAGAGTTGTGGTGCTTGGTTCCGGACCTATAAGAATAGGGCAGGGGATAGAGTTTGACTATTCCAGCGTGCATTGTGTTTGGACATTAAAAAAACTCGGCTATGAAGTTATAATAATCAACAACAACCCTGAAACTGTCTCTACAGACTTTGACACAGCCGACAGACTGTATTTTGAACCGCTGACGCCCGAAGATGTAATGAACATTATAAAGATAGAAAAGCCTGTCGGAATAATAGTATCGTTTGGTGGCGGTACGGCAATCAAGCTGACAAAGCATCTTGCCGAAAATAATGTCAATATAATAGGCACATCCGCCGACAGCATAGATATGGCAGAGGACAGAGAACGTTTTGACGAACTTTTAGAGCAACTCCATATAAACAGGCCTAAGGGCTTTACTGTAATGACAACTGAAGAAGCTCTTGATGCTGCACATAAGGTGTCATATCCCGTGCTTATGCGTCCTTCGTACGTTTTGGGCGGTCAAAATATGATAATTGCCTTCAGCGACGACGATATAAAAGAGTACATGGAAATTATCCTCAGCACCTGATAGACCAATACATAAGCGGCGTTGAAATTGAGGTTGACGCCATTTGCGACGGTGAGGATATTTTAATTCCGGGTATAATGGAACACGTTGAACGTACGGGCATACATTCAGGCGACAGTATTGCCGTATATCCTCCTCCTAATCTTGACGATAAGATGATTCAGAAAATAGAAAAGGTTACACGTTTGCTGTGTAAGGGCGTAAATGCGTTGGGACTTGTAAATATACAGTATATTGTCTACGGCGACGAGATATATGTTATAGAGGTGAATCCGAGAGCGTCAAGAACAGTGCCGTTTTTAAGTAAAGTAACCGGCGTGCCTATGTGCGATCTTGCCGTTCGGGTAAGCTTCGGCGAAAAGCTGGAGGATTTAGGCTACGGCTCAGGCATCTATCACGATTCTGCGTTGACAGCTGTAAAAGTGCCTGTATTCTCATTTGAAAAGCTGACAGATGTTGACACTCATCTGGGTCCTGAAATGAAATCCACAGGTGAGGTTTTGGGCATAGGAAATAATTTTAAAGAGGCGTTGTATAAAGGACTTATCGCATCGGGAGCTACCATGGAAAAGACGGGCGGTGTTCTTATAACGGTAAGAGACAGCGATAAGGCTGAAATAGTGGGCATTGCGGAAAAATACTCAAACCTTGGTTTTAAACTTTATGCTACACCGGGTACGGCCGCTATTTTGCAAAAGTCAGGTTTGAACGTTACTGTTGCACATAAAATCCATGAGCAGAGCGACAATAACACCATGACGCTTTTGGAAAGCGGTTTGGTAAATTACATAATTTCCACATCGGCAAAGGGTAGAAACCCAAGACGCGACAGCGTTAAAATACGTCGTAAAGCAAGTCTGTTGAGAATACCGTGTCTTACGTCGTTAGACACCGCAAATGCACTTGCAGAAAGCCTGATGAGCATATACAGCGAAAGAAACACAGAACTTGTCGAACTCAATCATATGCGTAGCAAGAAAAAAGAGCTGAAATTCACTAAGATGCACGGCTGCGGTAATGACTATATTTATTTTGAGTGTATGCAAAACGAGCTTGAATCGCCTGAAGCACTTGCGATGATGCTTTCGGACAGACATTTCAGCATAGGCGGCGACGGCATAGTTCTTATTTGTTCATCAGAGGTTGCCGACGCAAAAATGCGTATGTTTAATATAGACGGCAGCGAGGGCAAAATGTGCGGTAACGCCATAAGGTGTGTGGCAAAATATCTGTATGACAACGATATAGTTAAAAAACTGCATATGACAATAGAAACACTGAGCGGCATAAAGAAGTTGGAGCTTTCGACAAGGAACAAAACCGTGTCTAAAGTTACTGTGGACATGGGAAAAGCGGAGCTTTCGCCAAAATTGATACCTGTTGATATGCCTCTTGAAAAAATAATAAACGAAGAAGTTGAAATTGATAACGAAAAATATAATATAACCTGTGTGTCTATGGGAAATCCGCATTGCATTGTATTTTGTGATGATATAGACAATCTCAAGTTGGAAGAAATAGGGCCTAAGTTTGAATTTAATCCTTTGTTCCCGGAGCGTGTAAATACCGAATTTATAACGGTGTCCGGTAAAAACACATTGAAGATGCGTGTTTGGGAACGTGGCAGCGGCGAAACTATGGCATGCGGCACAGGAGCGTGTGCGGCAGCTGTTGCTGCAGTGCTGAACGGATATTGTCAGAAAAACGAGGATATAAAGGTTATTTTAACCGGCGGAGAATTAACAATAAAATATACCGATGATGCTGTGTTTATGACAGGTTCTGCGACAAAAGCATTTGAAGGCGTTGTTGAAATATAAAAAAGGAGAATGAATATGAAAATCAATAAAAATTATTTGAATCTGCAGCCAAGCTATCTGTTTTCAACTATTGCAAAAAAAGTGGCGGAATACAAAGAAAAAAATCCGCAGGCAAATATAATACGTTTGGGCATCGGTGATGTAACCCTTCCGCTTGCAAAGACGGTTGTAGCCGCTTTAAAGAATGCGTCGGAAGAGATGGGGCATGCCGAAACCTTTAAAGGCTACGGTGAGGAACAGGGCTATGAATTTTTAAGAACCGCAATACAAAAGCACTATGAAAAGAAGAATGTATCATTAGATACTGATGAAATATTTATTAGCGACGGTGCAAAGAGCGATTTGGGTAATATCCTTGATATATTTGATAAGGATAATACCGTTTTAATCCCCGATCCTGTGTATCCGGTGTATGTTGACACAAATATAATGGCAGGCAGAACCATAAAGTTCATGAATGCTAATATGCAAAATTCCTTCCTGCCTATGCCGGAGGAAGGTATGACGGCTGACATTATATATCTTTGCTCACCTAATAATCCTACAGGTGCTGTGTATACAAAAGAACAGCTCAAGACTTGGGTGGACTTTGCGTTAAAACAAAATGCAGTAATCCTTTTTGACTCCGCATACGAGGCGTTTATTACAGACGAAAAACTGCCTACAAGCATATATCAGATAGACGGTGCAAAAAAATGTGCCATAGAATTCTGCTCATTTTCAAAAACAGCCGGTTTTACAGGTACAAGATGTGGTTATACGGTTGTGCCTAAAACACTTGTTTTTGAAGACACACAGCTTAATAAATTCTGGTTAAGACGTCAAACAACCAAGTTCAACGGCGTACCTTACATAATTCAACGCGGTGCCGAAGCGGTGTTCAGTGATGAGGGTTGGAAAGAGATAAAAGAAAACATACAGTATTATCTCGACAACGCAAAAATAATTACCGATGCGATGAAAAAGGCAAACATTAATTATGTGGGCGGAGAAAACTCGCCGTATATATGGCTTGAATGCCCTAACGGAATGAAGTCCTGGGAATTTTTTGAATTCTTGCTGGAAAAAGCTAATGTTGTCGGCACACCGGGTGCGGGATTTGGCGAAAACGGCGAAGGATTTTTCAGATTAACAGCTTTTGGCAACAGAGAAAATATTATAGAGGCTGTTGACAGAATATTGAAGTGTTTAAAATAAAGAGATAAAAAAGTGTATAAACAAATAAAAATCGTGTGGCTGATGATTAGGCCACACGATTTTTGTATTACTTCTTTGCCGCTGCCGCTTTACCTCTTAACGATGCACTTAAAATACGTTTTCTGAGTCTTAAACTAACAGGTGTAACTTCTAAAAGTTCGTCGTCGGCAATAAATTCAAGACATTGTTCCAAGCTCATATTTCTTGGAGTAACCAATCGTATATTTTCATCCGAACCTGCTGCACGCATATTTGTTATATGCTTTTTCTTGCAGACATTAACAACAACGTCTTCCGCCCGTGAGTTTTCACCTACGATCATTCCTTCATACACCTTAACTCCGGGCTCGATAAACATAGTTCCTCTGTCCTGTGCGTTAAACAAGCCGTATGCAACAGCTTCTCCCGCTTCGTACGCAACAAGCGAGCCTCGTGTACGTGTTGGTATATCGCCTTTAAAAGGCGTATAGCTGTCAAACACCGAGTTTATTATGCCGGTACCTTTGGTTGCTGTCATAAGTTCGCTTCTGTAACCGATGAGACCGCGTGCCGGACACTTAAATTCCATACGTGTGTATCCTTGAGCAGAAGGGAACATATTAATCAGCTCGCCTTTTCTTACACCCAGATTTTCCATAACTATACCCGTAAATTCCTCTGGCACATCTATTGTAACACGTTCTACAGGCTCGTTAAGAACGCCGTCAATTGTTTTATATATAACTTCAGGCTTAGACACTTGAAATTCATATCCCTGACGACGCATATTCTCTATTAAAACCGAAAGATGCAATTCTCCGCGTCCCGACACTTTAAATGCCTCTGTAGTGTCTGTTTCTTCAACTCTGAGGCTTATGTTTGAATCAAGTTCTCTCATCAAACGGTCGCGTATATGACGTGAGGTTACGTATTTGCCTTCTGTGCCGGCAAACGGACTGTTGTTGACGCTGAATGTCATAGACAAAACAGGCTCGTCTATTGTAATAAAGTCCAGATGCTCGGGCTTTGATACGTCGCATATTGTCTGACCTATGTTTATATCTTCAATGCCCGAAATGGCGATAAGGTCGCCTGTAATTGCCTCGTCAACCGGTGAACGCTTTAAACCGTCGTATGTATAAAGCTTGGTTATTTTACTGTTTGATATAATACCGCTTTTGTCGCATACACATATCGGCAGATTGGTTTTTGCTTTACCGCGTTCAATTTTACCCACGGCAATACGGCCGGTATATTCGTCATAGTCTATATTAGACACAAGGAATTGGAAAGGTTCGTCCTGATTGCCCGTTGGTGCCGGAATATGTTCAACTATCAGGTCAAACAGCTGAGTAAGATTGTCCGTTTTTTCTTCGGGACTGAGCGACGCCCAGCCTTCACGTGCAGACGCATACACAACAGGGGAGTCAAGTTGCTCGTCGGTTGCGTCCAAATCTATCAGAAGTTCAAGCACCTCGTCAACAACCTCGTAAGGACGTGCATTAGGCCTGTCTGCCTTGTTAACAACGATAATAGGTTTCAGGTTGAGTTCCAACGCCTTTTTAAGCACAAAACGTGTTTGAGGCATACAGCCTTCAAAGGCATCAACCAAAAGCAGAACACCTTCTGCCATTTTAAGACTGCGTTCAACTTCGCCGCCAAAATCAGCATGTCCCGGAGTGTCAACAATATTTATTTTATAACCGTTATAATTAAGTGCTGTGTTTTTTGCAAGTATTGTTATTCCGCGTTCACGTTCCAAGTCGTTAGAGTCCATAACACGTTCTTCCACCTGCTCGTTTTCGCGGAAAGTTCCGCTTTGTTTTAACATCGCGTCAACAAGCGTGGTTTTGCCGTGGTCAACGTGAGCTATAATAGCTATGTTGCGAATTTTAGATTGTTCTGTCATGTTTTTTACAAATCCTTTCAGCATATATTTAATCTGCAACTTATTCATTTTACCACAATCTGAAAAACATTACAAGAAAAAAGATGTTGAATTTATCTGCCGTAATTTGTAGCTTATGACTAATAACAATTTCTGTTTCCGATTTTTTAAAAATTAGTGTATTGATTTTAGGATGATTATATTATAAAATAAAGAGGAAATTTGTTGTAAGGAGTTGAATGTTGTGTTTGTGTATTCCGCCTTTGCAGACGAAATATCTGCGGATTTGAGTGTGCAGATATCCGAACTTCAAAAGCACGGTATAGGATATATAGAGGCAAGAGGAATAAACGGGAAAAACATATCTAATCACACGGCTCCCGAAGCTGTTGAAATTAAAAAAATACTTGATGATAACAACATGAAAATATCGGCATTGGGTTCTCCTATAGGCAAAATAAAAATAACTGATGATTTTGATGCTGAAACGGAAAAATTTAAACGAACCGTTGAACTTGCTAAAATATTTGACACAAAATACATAAGAATATTCAGTTTTTATATGGATACATCCAAAGCTGAAAAATATCGCAATGAGGTGTTTAAACGCTTTCAAACATATATCGACATTGCAAAAGAAAATAAAATAGTCCTTTTGCACGAAAACGAAAAACAAATTTACGGCGATACACCTCAAAGATGCCTGGATTTATTAAAAACAATAAATTCGGATTATTTAAAAGCAACTTTTGATCCGGCGAACTTTATTCAATGTAAAGCAGACCCTCTTTCTGCATTTGAATTACTTGAAAATTATATAGAATATGTGCATATAAAGGATGCTTTATGGCAGTCGGGAGATGTTGTGCCCGCAGGCATGGGCGACGGTAAAGTGAAGGAAATATTAACACGTCTTCATCAGAAAAAATGGAACGGATTTTTGTCTATAGAGCCGCATTTGGGCGATTTTCAAGGTTTTGCGGATCTGGAAGGCGGCAAAACCGTAAAAAAGGAAAGCAGCGGCCCGGATAAATTTGATATAGCCTTTGCGGCTATAGAAAGTATAATAAATGATATTATGTAAATACGAGGTGTTTTCTTATGAAATTAGCGGCTCAATTATACACAATACGTCAATACACTCAGAATCCTGAGGATATAAAGGTATCGCTTGGTAAAATAAAAAATATAGGTTATAACGCCGTACAGGTGTCGGGATTCGGAAAGATTGATCCTCATTTGCTTAAAGAGTATATCGACGAATATGAACTGGAAATATGTGTTACTCATACTCCGTTTGAACGCATCGTAGAAGATACGGCAAATGTTATATCGGAGCATAAATTATGGAATTGTAAATACATAGGACTCGGCTCAATGCCTTCACAGTACAGGAACACAAAAGAGGGGTGTGATGAGTTTTTAAGGCTTATTTTACCGGCGGCAGAAAAAATATATGATTCAGGTTTAAAATTTATGTATCATAACCACAGATTTGAATTTGCAAAAATTGACGGTGCTTTAACGGCTATCGAGTATATGGCTGAAAAAACACAGCCCGAAAAATTCGGATTTTTAGCTGATTTTTACTGGGTGCAGGCCGGCGGAGCATCGCCGGAACATTTTATAAAGACATATGCCGACAGAATAGATATTGTTCATTTTAAAGACATGGCAGTTGCAGATGACAAAATAATAATGGCAGAAATTTTTGAAGGCAACATGGATTATGACAGCATATATGCAGAGTGTTTAAAAAACAATGTCAAGTGGGTGGCTATAGAGCAGGATGTATGTCCGGCGGACCCGTTTGACAGTTTGAAAATAAGTTTTGACAATATAAAAGCAAGAAATATGTTTTAAATAAAGGATGGACATAATAATGAAAAAAACAATTACAGCACTTACTACAGTTGCGGCTTTGTTGCTCGTAAATCTGCCTTGTATGGCATTTGGCGGCACAGTGTCTGTTAATGAAAAATACCTTTTTGCAGGTAAAACAGATGATTATTATACCGAAGAAGCCTTCAGATCATCGCCTATAGTGACAGATCTGGATAATGACGGCAGGCCGGAAGTTATAAATGTAGCTTGCTCGGTTGTAGTTATGGATGCTGCGACCGGTAAGGAAAAGTGGCGGGTTAATTCCGGAAAAGACCGTACAAGCGTATATGATAACTTAGGAAACATTGCCGGGCCTGCTTTTACCGATATGGAGATAGCCGATATAGATTTGGATGGCAGAAAAGAAATCGTTGTAGGTTATCGCGACGGCAGCATCAGCGTTCTTGATGACCAAGGCTATTTTAAACCCGGATGGCCTCAACAACCTATAAATTACAGTGTACGTTCTCTTGCCGTAGACGATGTATCGGGTGATGGTAAATTGGAAATAATTACAGGGTATGGTGTGCCATCGTCTGTCAGCGTTTGGGTGTATAACTGCGACGGAACAATTGCAAACGGTTGGCCGCAGTTGACCGGCATGCAAGATGCACTAATCAATCCTGAGGTTTACGGTACTGCATACAGTTACGGTGTATTTGGCGATGGCATTACAACATGTGATTTAGATGATGACGGCAAAGCAGATATAATTGTGCCTACAGATACCGCATATATTCCTGCATATCACGGCGACGGAACATTGGTTCAGGCTTCGCCTATATACGGAGGTCGCACATGGGGCAAAATTGCATTGTATGAAGACTACGCACAGGAAATTGCGTGTGTAAATGAAGGCTGGGGATTTGAAATAACCGGAGAAGAAACACGAGCCGAACTTTACAGAGCAGAGCTGGGACATTCCGCCGCTGTATGCAGTGATGTAGACGGCGATGGTATATCTGAAATAGCTGTTACAGCCCTTATGATCGACAGAACCGATGCTGTAACAAACAGAATAAATGCAGAAGAAACCAAATATATGACGGTGTTTTTGCTGAATAAGGATCGTTCACGTTATATAAACAAATCGCTTGGATTTGACTGGTCGGCATCGCCTCGGGATTTGGGTGGTTCTATTAAAGGATTCGATGCGGATTCGATGCCTGCTAACGTGTTTTCGGAGCCTGTGTGTGCCGATTTGGACATGGACGGATATCAGGAAATTTTGTTTAATTCATATAACGGAAAGATGCACTGTTTTTCTCTTGACGGAAAGGAACATGGTGCTTGGCCGTTTGTGCTACCCAAGACTACCGAAACAGTGTTTGAATACGCATCACCACCTGCATGTGTAGACATTAATGGCGACGGAAACAAAGAGGTAATATTTGCTTCGTGGACAGACAATGCCGATAGCACAAATACAGGTGTGAACGGTTCGTTATATGTGCTTGATCATAACGGCAACTTATTATCAAGCAAGGAATTACATGACGGGTATGCTACCTATGAGGGTGTTATATTCGATCAAAACGGTGTAAAAAGTGCACCGGTTGTAGCAGATGTTGACGGAAACGGCAATTTTGAAGTGTTTTTGAATACTACTTTTTACGCATTGTGCGTGTATGAATTGGAGACAGAGAAAGTTGCACCGACAGCACATGCATCGTCGCAAACAGTACAGGTAGACAATACAAAGATAGATTTTCCTATGTATGCACTTGTCGATGACAACGGCAACCTTACAAATTATATACGAATAAGGGATTTGGCAAACTATCTTAATAATACGCCGGCACAATTTTCTGTGGGATATGACGGCAAGGTTAGCTTAACAAAGGGAATGTCATACATTCCGCAAGGCTCCGAAGGAAACACACCGTTTTCGGGAAACAGAACCTGCACTATACTTGATGATACAACTTTGATTAATTTTGCCGACGGACGCAGCAGCTTGGATGTTGATCTTATCAGTATTCGTCTTACAGATGATAACGGTGGGGGATACACATATTATAAACTCCGTGATGTTGGCAGATGCCTTGGATTTAATGTCGGCTGGAGTGCGGACAGAGGAGTGTTTATTGAAACCGATAAACCGTATAATGCTAATGATTGACACTTATGTTTAAACATATATCCGGATGAAACGAATAAATATAGTTGCATAAAAAAACATCGCACGTTTTAATCA
>CAJOGA010000030.1 GCA_905233855.1 uncultured Clostridia bacterium | reverse complement strand
CTGCGATTCGGAATGTTTATACATTTTAACAGCGGAACATTCCAGTTTGCAAATAACCCGAAAATAAAGGATTGGGAATACGATTATGAAAACCATGGCAAGCCGCGTTATGAAGTTTTTAAAGAAGAATGGTTCAATCCTACAAAATTAGACTGTAAAGGTTGGGCAAAAGCCGCAAAAAAAATGGGTATGACATTCGGCTGCTTAACATCCAAGCATCACGAAGGCTTTGACTTATGGCCAAGCGAATACACTGACCACTGTGTTAAAAATGCCGCAATAAGCACCGATGTAATTAAAGAATATGTGGAAGCGTTCAGAAGCGAAGGCCTTGAACCGGGATTGTACTTTTCCATGTTGGACGTGCATCACCGCATAGGCAGAGACAAATGCACAGAAGCCGACAAAACCTTTATAAAAAATCAGTTGCGTGAACTGCTTACAAACTACGGCGAGATACCGTTCATCATTTTTGACGGCTGGCAGGCTCACTGGGGCGGTCCTTCTTATAAAAATCTGCCGTTTGAAGAAATTGATGAATTTATTAAATCCATTCAGCCAAACTGCCTTGTTATAAACCACAGCTGTGAATCCAACCTGAACCACACCGATGTTGTGTTTTATGAAAATGCGGCAGGTCAATCCCCCGACGATGTATTTTGCGGTCCCGGTGCTGGCGGAAACATTTTAACCGACTGCTGGTTTAACAGAACGGAACACAAAACTATGCAGTTAAAGTCTGCCGAATGGGCAATAGAAAAAATAAACGATTTGAACAAACGCAATGTAACCTTCCTTCTTAACTGTTCTCCGAATCAGGAAGGCACTATTGATGACAATATGCTTGAGCGTTACGAAGAAATAGGAAAGTTATATAAAAGATGTCCTGATTTAACCGAAATACCTCCGCATTGGCTCAAAAGATAAGCATCGGCTGACATTTATTGAAACAAAAGGGACTTGGACGAAACGATTTTTTATAATCATTTGTCCAAAGTCCCTTTTTTGAATTTATATATTTTGTCGCAGTCCCACAGCCGTTTCTTACATAAGCTCCTTACCGTCGCACATCAACGCCAGACGGTGTTCCTGCATAAACGATACTTTAAATCCTTCTATATATTTTTCCATTGCCGCAATAACCGTCGCACTCTTAAGGTTATAAACGCTGCCCGCCGCAAGACGCATCTTAAACGTATACGTCAAACCGTCCCTTTCAACAACTTCCAAGGCGTATATAGCCGCTTTAATGTCCTCCTGCTTTTCGCCGCTTTTTGTCCTTTTGTTTATCACAATTTCATTAAGCGACAAAAACGCATCAACATCAATGTCAATCTCCGTTTCTGTTTCCGCCTTTACAATAAAATCACACATATTGATTTTAGAAAACTTTATAGTGTTGTCATCGTCTTTGACTGCCTTTATTATGTGCAGACCTTTCGGCAAATTTGCGTTCAGCTTATCCCGCACTATATCGGCTGTCAACTCCTCGTCAAACGATACCTTCATAAGCTCCGCCCCGCTTGTCGTGCCGACAGACGCAGGCAAAGCAACCGTCATAATAGTGTGTGGATTAAAGCCCTGCGAGTAGCTTACAGGCAAAGCACTCCTTTTTATCGCACGGTTTATACATCGCAGAAAATCAAGATGCGATATATATCTTACCTCATCGCCTTTTTCGTATTTCAGACAATAACTACTCAAAGCACACACCCCCTCCAAAGCACGACGCACCGCAGCCGGAACATTTTTCACGGCAATTCGGCGTTGTCTGTTCGTGTATGGCTTTTTCGTTTTCCGACATTAAAAATTTCTTGGTAACACCTATGTCTATATGATCCCAAGGCAAAATTTCGTCATACGAACGCTCACGCATATTATAGAAGTTCGGGTCTATACCGCTCTGCTCAAACGCTTTTTCCCAAGCGTCAAACTTAAAATGCTCGTCCCAGCCGTCAAAACGGCAGCCGTTTTTGTATGCCGCCATAAGCACCTTGCCCAGACGTCTGTCTCCGCGTGCAAACACGCCCTCAAGATAACTTGTTTTTGACGCATGCCAGTTATATGTTATCTTTCTGTTTGTTATAAGTGAACGGAGCAATGCCTGCTTTTCCATAAGGCTTTCCATATTGTCCTGCGGAGCCCATTGGAACGGTGTAAACGGTTTAGGCACAAACGACGACGTACTCACGGTTATATTTATATTTTTCGCACGCTGTTCTGCAGGAGTTTTATAGTATTGATCAAGCACCTTGTTTGCAAGGTCGGCAATACCGGCAACGTCGTCATGGGTTTCTGTCGGCAGACCTATCATAAAATACAGCTTGACATTTGTCCACCCTCCGCCAAACACCATTGATACCGACTTCATAAGATTTTCCTCGGTAACGTTTTTGTTTATAACATCTCTCAAACGCTGCGTACCCGCCTCGGGAGCAAAGGTTATACCGCTCTTTCTAACCTTTTGCACCTTCTGCATAAGCTCCAGTGAAAAATTGTCTATTCTCAAAGACGGAAGCGACAGACTTATCTTTTCCTTTTCCGTCTTTTCCAGCAAAATATTGGTAAGCTGCTCCAGCTCGGTATAATCGCTTGTGCTGAGCGAACTTAGCGATATTTCGTCGTATCCGCTGCAATTCAAAAGCGAGTCTACCGCATCGGACAAACATTCCCTGCTGTGCTGTCTGACAGGACGGTATATATACCCCGCCTGACAAAATCTGCAGCCGCGTATACAGCCTCTGAACAGCTCAAGCATAACTCTGTCATGCACTATTTCTCCAAAAGGCACAACTATATTTTTCAAAATAAATGTATCATCCAGGTTATTGATAATTCTTTTCCTTACCTTTTCCTTTGCATGGCTGTTGTTTGTGCGTATACTTTCAACGGTTCCGTCGGCGTTATAGCTGACAGAGTAAAACATAGGCACATACACACCCTCAATTTCGGCAATGTCTTCCAAATACTTGATTTTTCCGCCCTTCTTGCCGCCTTCTTTCCACGCCTTATACACGTCCACAACTTCGTTTAAAACCTCTTCACCCTCACCCATCATGGCAAAATCTATAAAATCGGCAAGCGGTTCACAGTTATACGCACACGGTCCGCCGACGCATATGATTGGTGCGTCGTCGCCGCGTTCGGATGCAAGTGCCGGTATATTTGCAAGGTCAAGCATGTTTAGTATGTTTGTATACGACATTTCATATTGCAAAGTAAAACCCAAAAAATCAAAATTTGTTATGGGCTGTCTGCTTTCAAGACCAAATAACGCTATGCCATGCTCCCGCATTTGCTCCTGCATATCCACCCAAGGCGTGAATACACGCTCGCACCAAACGTCGTCCCGGCTGTTCAGCATGCTGTATAATATCTTCATGCCCAGATGCGACATGCCTATTTCGTATGTGTCGGGGAAACAAAAAGCAAACCGTATGAGCGATTCTGCGTTTTCCTTCACAACGGAATTAACCTCGCCGCCGGTGTAGCGTGTGGGTTTTTGTACTTTTGACAGTATTTTATCTATAGATTGCAAAATTCAAAATCCTCCGGTAAACAAATTTTTTCGTCAGCTCCAGTATTTTCTGTCCAGACTGCGGTATTGTATTGCCTCGGCAAGATGCTCGGTACGTATTTCATCCGTGCCTTCCAAATCCGCTATCGTGCGTGCCACCTTTAATATGCGGCTGTATGCCCTGGCACTTAATCCAAGATTGTCAAACGCATTTTTCAGAATCTGTTTCTGCTCATCGCCCAGAACGCAATATTTTTCCATTAACGCCGCCGTAAGCTGTGAATTTGAATATATGCCGCAGCCTTCATAGCGTTTAAGCTGTATCTGTCTTGCTCTGTTTACACGTTCCTTTATCTGTGCAGAGGTTTCCCCCTTCTTTTTCTTATCCAAATCCGCAAAGCTTACCGATGCCACTTCAACGTGCAAATCTATCCTGTCTAAAAGAGGACCGCTTATTCGCGAACGGTATTGATGCACCTGTGCCGGCGTACACGTACACTTCTTTACGCTGTCGCCGTAATAGCCGCACTTGCAAGGGTTCATAGACGCAATAAGCATTATATTACAAGGATACGTGAGTGTGGCACTTACACGCGATATGGTAACAACGCCGTCCTCCAAAGGCTGACGCATAACCTCAAGCACATCACGCGCAAATTCCGGAAACTCGTCCAGAAACAACACGCCGTTATGTGCAAGACTCAGCTCGCCCGGACGCGGCATCGTGCCTCCGCCCGAAAGCCCCGCACTCGATATTGTATGATGCGGGCTGCGGAAAGGACGTTCTGTTATCAGATATGTGTTTTTAGGCAAAACTCCCGCAATGGAATGTATTTTGGTAACCTCCAGAGCTTCGTCAAACGAAAGGTCGGGCAAGATGGTTGTCATACGCTGAGCAAGCATAGTTTTACCCGTGCCCGGACTGCCCACCAGCACAATGTTATGTCCGCCTGCCGCCGCTATCTCCAACGCACGCTTTGCATTGTCCTGACCTTTAACATCGGCAAAATCAAGCGGAGATTCATTGGAATGAGTTAATATATCAGAAATATCCGTAACGCTTGGTGTGATAGGTCTGTCGCCTTTAAAATGAGCCACAATGTCCTGAACGCACCGCACGGGATACACACTTATGCCCTCCACAACGCTCGCCTCGTACTGATTGTCAAACGGGACGAACACAGCTGTTATACCGTTTTCTTTTGCGGCAATAACCATCGGCAAAACACCGTTTATCCTTTGCACACGCCCATCGAGCGATAATTCGCCCATAAACGCACATTTTTGAACTTTTGACGCATCTATCTGACCTGTGGCGGAAAGTATCGCAACGGTTATAGGCAAATCATACACAGCACCAACCTTTTTCAGGTCAGCAGGAGCAAGGTTTATAACAATATGTGCCGACGGAAACGCCAAGCCGGAATTGCTTATTGCCGCCGTAACACGTTCACGAGATTCCTTCACCGCCATATCGGGCAGACCCACAATGTCAAACTTCGGCAGAGACGGCGTTACATTCGCCTGCACCTCTACCAAATACCCGTCAATACCTATCAGACCAAAGCTGTTTATAGTTGAAATCATTTGTTTCACCCCATATCTATGTGAAGCCATGTTTATTATATAATACTATTTTTTTGATGTAATGTAAATAATTTTTGCTTTTTTGTTTGACTTTATTTTTGGTTGTGGTATACTCAAACTATATTTTATATGTAAAGGAGTAATGTTTTATGGTTCGTGACGGAGACAGGATAAAACAACTAAAGATAGCATATATCGGAGGAGGCTCCAGAGGCTGGGCGTGGGGGCTTATGAGCGACCTGCTTTCACAGGATCAGCTGTCCGGTGATGTTTATCTTTACGATATAGACAAGCAGGCGGCACACAATAACGAAATCATCGGCAACAAGGCAAATTCCGCCGAGGGTGCAAAAAGCTTCTGGAACTACAAAGCCTGCGACACTATAGGCGAAGCGTTGACAGGTTGCGACTTTGTTGTTATATCTATACTGCCCGGCACATTCGACGAAATGCATTCCGACGTACATACACCCGAAAAATACGGCATCTATCAATCCGTCGGCGACACCACAGGCCCGGGCGGAATTTTGCGTGCAATGAGAACTATACCTATGTATGTTGAAATTGCGGAAGCAATAAAAAAATACTCTCCCCAAGCATGGGTTATCAGCTACACCAACCCAATGACAATGTGCGTGCAGACATTATATAAAACCTTCCCTCAGATAAAGGCGTTCGGTTGCTGCCACGAAGTGTTCGGCACACAAAATCTTATAGCCGAAGCCATCAAAAATATGCGTGGAGTGGAAAAGGTAACACGCGATGAGGTTAAAATCAACGTTCTTGGAATAAATCATTTTACATGGATAGACAAAATCAGCTATCACAACGAAGACATGATGCCTTTAATGAGAGAATTTTCCGCCATGTTCAGTGAGGAAGGTTTTTGCACGGAAGGCGATAAAGACCATTGGATGAACAATTCCTTTGCGTCGGCAAACGCAGTAAAAATGGATTTGTTCAAGCGTTACGGCGTGCTTGCGGCGGCAGGCGACAGACACCTTGCGGAATTTGTACCGGGTAATTGGTATTTAAAAGACCCCGAAACGGTTACATCGTGGAAATTCGGTTTAACAAGCGTTGACTGGCGTAAGGACGATCAGAAAAAGCGGCTGGAGCGTGCGGCAAGGCTTGTAAGCGGCGAAGAAGTGTTTACCATAAAGAGTACGGGTGAAGAAGGCGTTAATCAGATGAAAGCACTTTTGGGTCTGAACACTCTTGTAACAAACGTTAATGTGCCTAATGTAGGTCAGATGCCCGACGTGCCGCTCGGTGTGGTTGTGGAAACCAATGCCGTTTTCAGAAACGATACCGTTATGCCTATAACAGCCGGCAAACTGCCGCACGAAGTTCAAAGCCTTATCAACAGACAAATTCACAACTTTATGACAGTTATAGACGGTACGCTTAAAAAGGATCGCGATATTGTGTTCCGTGCATTCGCAAACGATCCGCTTATGACAGCAAGCATAAGAGACGCAAGAAAACTGTTTAACGAAATGATAGAAAACACCAAAAAATATCTTCCCGGTTGGTAAAAACCGTGTTGGGTGCGTTACACAACCCTTTATTAAAACACCGATTTGAAGACGCGGCATCCGCGTCGTATGTATAGAAAGATCCGTTTGAGGACTGCTTAAAAGCAGTCCTTTTTCTTGCCATATATTTGCCGTTGAACGCGTTTAATATATGTGCTAACATGTATATGGGAGGTGCTCTTGTGAAACGTATTAAATTATTAAAAGTCTTAATTGCTGTGTTTGTGTTTCTTGTCATTTGCAATATCAACGCAAATGCAACACAGGCAACCGACAGCGACATTTTTATAGACATAACCGTAAACGGACAATACATCAAAACCGATGCGAACGCATTTCTTCAGGGAGGTACAACATACGTACCGATACGCTTCGTCAGCGAGGCACTGTGTGCCGACAGCGTGGACTGGAACCCCGATACCAACACCGCCACGATAACATGCGGCAACACGGTAATTCAGCTTGTGTCAGGCGAAAAAACGGCATATATAGACGGTCTGGGTATAACAGTTAACGGCGGCGTGCAGATAGTGCAGGACAGGATTTTTGTTCCGGTAAGATTCATAAGCGAAGCCCTTGACGCAAATGTCTGTTGGGACGGCACATATTATATTGTGAACATAACTAAAGATATTACTGTACCGGACAGCATTACAGAAGACAAATACACACTCAACGATATTTATTTGCTTGCAGAGATAATAGAAGCCGAAAGCGGCGGCGAGCCTTTAAGCGGTAAAGTTGCCGTAGGCAACGTTATACTGAACCGTGTCAAAAGCAAGCTTTTTCCCGACACGATATATGACGTCATTTTTGACAGGCAGTACGGAACGCAGTTTGAACCCGTAATAAACGGCACAATTTACAACACTCCGTCGTCCGACAGCGTAATAGCGGCAAAGCAAGCGTTAAACGGCGTAAACCCGGCAGGTGAGTCGCTGTTTTTCCTGAATCCGCAAATTGCACAAAGCCTTTGGATAACAACCCACCGCACCTTTTACACAACTATCGCCAACCACGATTTTTATGTATGATGTTTAACAAAAAAGAGATTGCCCTAAAGCAATCTCTTTTTAGCGTAATTATATAAATTATCAAACCACACCGTAAGCCATCATAGAACTTGCAACCTTCAGGAAACCTGCAATGTTTGCACCGGCGGCATAATTGCCCGGCATTCCGTATTCGGCAGCAGCGTCTCTTGTGTTATTGAAGATATTAACCATGATGTTCTTAAGTTTTGCGTCAACTTCTTCAAATGTCCAAGAATATCTCATGGAGTTCTGGCTCATTTCCAAAGCAGATGTTGCAACACCGCCTGCGTTTGCAGCTTTTGCAGGACCAAACAGCAAGCCGTTGCTCTGATATACATCAATAGCTTCCGGAGTTGAAGGCATGTTAGCACCTTCAGCAACTGCGTAGCATCCGTTCGCAACCAATTTTTTAGCGGATTCTTCGTTTATTTCGTTCTGTGTTGCACAAGGAAGAGCAATGTCGCATTTTATTGACCAGATACCGCTGCAACCTTCTGTGTATGTTGCGTTCGGACGGTAATTGAGGTATTCTTTAATTCTCTTTCTTTCAACTTCTTTGATCTGTTTAACAGCAGCAAGGTCGATTCCTTCAGGATCGTATATGTAACCGTTGGAGTCGGACATTGCAACAACTTTAGCACCGAGCTGTGTTGCTTTTTCTGTAGCGTAAATAGCAACGTTACCGCTACCGGATATAACTACTGTAGCACCTTCAAAGCTCTTGCCGTTGTCTTTAAGCATAGCATCTGTAAAGTAGCACAAGCCATAGCCTGTAGCTTCTGTTCTTGCCAAGCTGCCGCCGTATGTTAAGCCTTTACCTGTCAACACGCCTGTAAATTCGTTTCTCAGTCTCTTGTATTGACCGTACATATAGCCGATTTCTCTTGCACCAACACCGATATCGCCGGCAGGAACGTCTGTGTCTGCACCGATGTGTTTGCTTAATTCTGTCATAAAGCTTTGGCAGAATGCCATAACTTCTCTGTCGCTCTTGCCTTTAGGATCAAAGTCGCTTCCGCCTTTGCCGCCGCCTATAGGAAGACCTGTCAGGGAGTTTTTGAATATTTGTTCAAAACCGAGGAATTTGATTATACCTTCGTAAACGGAAGGATGGAATCTCAAACCGCCCTTGTAAGGACCGATAGCACTGTTGAACTGTACTCTGAAGCCTCTGTTGATCTGAACTTTGCCGTTATCGTCTACCCAAGGCACTCTGAAGGTGATTACTCTTTCAGGCTCAACCAAAGATTCAATTATACCGTTTTCCTGGAGTTTAGGATTTTTGATAATTACAGGTTCCAACGATTCAAGAACCTCTCTTACAGCCTGGTGAAATTCCGGCTGTGCAGGATTTCTTTTTATAACTGTTTCCATAACTTCTTTAAGATACTCTGTTTTAAAAGCCATTTTACATACCTCCAATATTATTTTTGTCAAGGTACAGTATATACCATATCATATTCAGTTGCAAGTATTTTTTAAAAAATTTTTTAAAATTTGCAACAAAACATGTTTCAACATTCATTTTTTAATGTTTTCTGTATTGATGTTTTATCGTCTACTGCTTGATCTATGTGTGTTTTGTAACCGGGTATTCAAAAAAGACCGCACGTTTTTGTGCAAGTATATAAGGTGTATTCATTCAGAAAAACGGATTTGTATACAACGGTTGCAGTCCGTCCGGTTTTATACACACCAATTAAAAAAGAGCCGCCTCGCTTGAGGCAGCCCCTTAATCGCTCAAATCAGTTTGCCGGTGTCATAAAACACTGTGTCCAGTAAATACCATAGCTTCCGCCCTTCACACATCCGACACCTAATTGCGTATAATTTCCGTTTAATATATTTGCTCTGTGTCCGCTCGAATTCATCCATGATTCCATAACCGCCTCCGGAGTTGTTTGTCCGGCAGCGATGTTTTCGCCTGCGGCACGATAACTGATTCCTGCATTTTTTATTCTGTCAAACGGACTTAATCCGTCCGGATTTGTATGGCTGAAGAAGTTCCTTGTCGCCATGTCCTGACTGTGTTTGCGTGCGACATTTGCAAGTTCATCGCTCCATACAAGCGGCTTTAAGCCGTTTTTTGCCCGCTCTTCGTTAACCAAATCCAACACACGGCGTTCAAATTCGCTTGCCGTTGTTGCCGACGGCTGTTGCGTAGGTTTTGCTGTCGGTGCGGCAGTAGGTTTAGCTGTTGGTACAGCCGTAGGTTTTGCTGTCGGTTTTGCTGTTGGTACAGCTGTCGGCACAGCCGTAGGTTTTGCTGTCGGTTTTGCTGTCGGCTGTGTTTTTGTGTTTATTATAACAGTTCGGGTTGATTCGTCCCAGTCAACTTTTGCGTTCAGACAATTACTTATGGCACGGACAGGCACCATTGTACGTCCGTTAACTATTTTAGCCGCAACGTCTGTCTCTGTTTTAACATTGTTTTTTGTGATGCATTTATTTCCTATCTTCAGCGATACTGTATCGTTGTCTTTGCATGCTGTAACTTCTTTGGTCTGCTCGTTCCACGATACCTTTGCGTCTAACGCTTCGGATATGGCACGGAACGGTACAAGAGTTCTGCCGTTTTCAATGATCGGGGCTTGGTCGCATTTAATATTAACACCGTCTACAACAATCTTTATATCCTGCTGTGCTGTTGTGTGCATAGGCACAATTCCAAGCATCAACACCATAACAAGTATTATAAACGTTTTAATATTTTTCATTTTCAACACTTCCTTTCATGAAACACTTGCATGATACCACGATGTATACGTAATTTCAAGCTGTAATATATGGATATACATATCCGACCTCATGTAAAAAAAGCACGGACTAAAAGTCCGTGCCTTCAGACTGTCGAAAAAGTCGCCCGACCGCAGAAATATTATTATTTGCGGTCAGCGGCTTTTTGTATTTATTACGTAAAATAATATCTATAACTTCTTTTAAAAACAGTTCTGTTAATTACTTCCGCCTTCCTTTTTCGAAGTCTCCCAGCTTTCCGATAGGTTTATCGGTGCCGATAGGTTTATCGACACGCTGAGGCACGGACTAAAAGTCCGTGCCTTTTGCATACGAGATATAATTATTATTTTGTTCCGAAAATTCTGTCTCCGGCATCGCCCAAACCCGGTAAAATATAACAATTCTCATTCAAACCCTCATCCATGTGTGCACAATAGATGTCTATATCCGGATGTGCCTCCTGCAGCACCTTAAGACCTTCAGGAGCAGCAATCATGCACATGAACTTGATATTCTTTCCGCCTCTTTCTTTAATAAAGTTGATAGCGGCAACAGCCGAACCTCCGGTTGCCAGCATCGGATCAACCACTATAATCTGACGCTCCGCAATATTTAACGGAAGCTTACAGTAGTACTCATGCGGCTGCATGGTAACCTCATCGCGATACATACCGATATGCCCCACTTTCGCAGTAGGCACTAACAACAACACGCCTTCCACCATACCAAGTCCGGCTCTTAAAATAGGAACAACCGCTATTTCCGGCCCTGCCAGCACATTTGTTTTGCAGGTTGTCAGCGGCGTGGTTATTTCCACCTCTTTCAGCGGCATATTTCTGAGAGATTCATAACACATAAACATAGTGATTTCTTTTACCAGTTCACGGAATTCTTTGCACGAAGTATCAACCGATCTGAGAAGTGAAATTTTATGCTGAATCAAAGGGTGGTCAAATATAATTACGTGTCCCATTATTATTCCGCTCCTTCTTTCTTAGAATCAGCATCGCCTTTTTCATCCGCATCCGCCGAGAAAGTGTAGTCCTTACCCGGCAATATAGCATTCAGAACAATTCCCATAATAGAAGCTACTGCCAATGCGGTGAGTGCGATATTTACCTGTCCGATAGAAAAGCTTACCGTGTTGCCAAGACCCAATGCACACACTAAAATAACGGCAGCAATGATAAGATTTCGTCCCTTTGTGAAGTCAACATGATTTTCAACCAGATTACGGATACCGATAGCCGAAATCATACCGTACAGCACAAACGAGATACCGCCGATTACAGCCGTAGGAATCAGATTTATAAGTGCGGAGAATTTAGGGCAGAAGGATAAAACAGCCGCAAAAACAGCCGCTAAACGAATAACGCGGGGATCATACACACGCGACAGTGCCAACACACCGGTGTTTTCGCCGTAAGTGGTATTGGCAGGTGCTCCAAACAGTGCCGCAATGATTGTAGCCAGACCGTCTCCCAAAAGCGTTCTGTGGAGACCCGGATTTGCAATGAAATTACGGTTAACTGTAGAAGAAATAGCAGATATATCACCAATATGCTCCATCATGGTTGCCAGTGCGATAGGTGTAACAGCAATAATTGAACTGAAAATCAGTGAAGTGTTGCTCCAATCTATACCGCCGAACACGGTCTTATCCCAATGAACAGGAAGACCTATCCATGCGGCGTTTCGGAAATTTTCAAGTGCCGACTCCGAGAACAGAATCAGTTTTTCATTTCCGGCAAGTGCTATATATCCGGCACCGTCGGCGGCGGTGATTGATTCACCGAACGCAATTGCCAAAACAGCGGCAACCGCACACGAACCCAGCACGCCAAGAAGAATAGGTATGATTTTCAACATTCCTTTTCCCCAGATATTAAAGACAACTATTATAGCAAGTGCAATTACGGCAATAAGCCAGTTTAGCTGACAATTATTAACCGCAGATCCTGCAAGGTTAAGACCGATGGCAATAATGATTGGTCCGGTAACTACAGGAGGAAAATATTTCATTACCTTGTTTGCCCCTGCCATCTTTATCAGAGCCGCAACAATAAAATAAAGCAAGCCGGCACACGCAACGCCAAGACAAGCATAAGGAAGTGCCGCATTGCCGCTCACACTGTCCGACAGCGTCTTCACAGTTGCATAACCGCCGAGGAATGCAAATGACGACCCAAGAAAAGCAGGAATCTTTCTCTTTGTAATCAGATGAAACAGTAATGTGCCCAAACCTGCAAACAACAGCGTTGTTGCAACGTCCAACCCCGTAAGCAGAGGAACCAGAACGGTGGCTCCAAACATAGCGAACATATGCTGCAAACCTAAAACGAGCATTTTTGGAATGCCCAGCGTTCTGGCATCATAAATGCCTTCTTCACTGATAGTAGTTTTCTTTTGCATAATCATACCCCTTTTTATTAAATTGTTTATAGCAAAAAAAATATGTTTTTTCAACATACTTTTTCCGTTATTTTCTGATAAAAATGTACCATAATCGCCACAAAATGTCAAGATGTTTTGGTAATTATAACATAACCGTTATCGCTTGAAAAACAAGCACAAATTATGCAAAAACGGGGAAACGTAAACGTTTCCCCGTCAATAATTTTAAAAATTTTATTTATATTCAAGCTGAACAAAGTCGTATGATATTTCACCACTGCTAATCTCAAGTGTTACTTTGTTTTCGCCCGCTTTAAGCAGCGACTTGTCAAACTCGATAGGGTTAAATATCAGTTTGCCGTATGAGTGAGTTCTCATTACCATTGAGTCGTCATCAGAGTAGTCTAATGTTTTAACCAATGTACCGTTTACATATACCTTAAGTCCGTAACTTCCTGTGTTACGTGAACTACAGGTTGTAACAGTGAGCACAGGCTGACCTTCAGGTATCTCGTCCATATCCCAGATAATATTGAACGGAATCGGTGTTTCGCGGTATGTATCCATCTTTATCTGAGCATAGTTCCAGTCATATTTAGGTACGCTTTCGCCAACTTTGAACTCAACATCGTTCGGGAATCTCAACGGATAATAGTGGAGCAATGACCAGTCAAAGTTCTTTTCCGAATCGTAGAGCCATGTTCTGTCGGCGTCGCCCACACGCCATGAAAGTGTTCCGTTGGAATATTCTTTGAATGTTATTGTACCAACATCTGTGTTAATAGACGGTTCAACAAATACATCCTCTTTTGCAACCTCGCCCGGGTAACCCTCTTTCCATACGGTTACGGTGTATGTGTCGGAATGAACATTATCTATGCTCCAGTTGCCGTCCTTGTCTGCACGTGTCCAATACTGATAAGGGCTGTTGCTCTGGCACCATGTTACATAGCGTTCACCCTTTTTACCGTTCGTTTCGCCCGGCATATTAACAACAACGTAAGCACCCTCCGGCGATGAGCCGTCAAACATTTCAACCTTACCGCTTATGCTTCCGCGTTCAAAGAAATGATCGTCTTCAACCCAAGCATAAGGCCACTGTGCTTTTTCATACTCAAGCTTGTTTTTAGCGTCTTCCCATTTTTCAAGGAAGGTATCGCCTTTATTCAAGTATACCATTATAGGGCCGTAAACCTTATGGTACTTACCTGCCGGAGTCGGACGGTGATCCCATGTGAAATACAAGCCTTCAAGCATCTTGTTATCGTTTTTAAGTATTTTAGCCGTTGAATCTTTTGATGCATACATATGCCAGAAACCAAGTCTGTCATTTGCACAACCTTCTATTGACGAATCCAGCTGATATGGGTTAAACTCATGTTTTGCGTCAAGTTCGCCTGTCTGGTTACGGTAAACAGACTGATAAATGTCTTTTCTGCCGTATTCAGTGTCTATCTGTTCGTTTTTCTTTGAGAACGCCTGATTTATCTGCAGCTTATCGTGCAATGCTTCATATTCCCAGTCCGCTTCATTCATTCTGAACATAGGAGCTGCAAAGCAATGTTCTATGGCTGCCGTGCCTTCGGCTTTGTCTTCTATATAATACAGATAGAATCCGCTTTCGCCGCGTGGAACTCTGTATACTACGTCCAAAGTATATGGGAAACGTTCTGTCGGTGAGTATCTGTAATAGTATTCGGCATAGTCCGCATTTGCACATCTTATACCCTGACTTCTTGCACCGTCATGTTCAGCAAGACTGCCGTTCTCCATGGATGCATTCCATGTTATAAAGCCGTAACCCAGGAGCAGGCTCTTGCTGTTATCAAATGTTGTAAGCTTTTTGATGCCGGCAAACGAGTTGTTATCACCCGAGTCAAACTGCAGGTTTACATTGCCGTTTTGTATTATAACAACTCTACCCGTCGGAATAGGATCGCCGTATTTATATTCAACACCGTCTACCGTTACTACAACGTTTTGTGTGCTGTCGTTATACGGATGCAGCTCAGGCGTTATTTCCTTATCAGGTGTACCGCCCAAAGCCTTTATTGCGTCGTACGCTCTGTATTGTACATACGAGTTGGTGTGATTCAAAAGCTTCTGCAATTCAGGTATTGCTACAGTTGCTTTTTCGTGCAATGTAGGGTTTAAACCTTTTCTGCCCAAGGTGTCAACAGCTCTCAAAACAACTTCAACATCGGAATCGGAAAGTGCCTTGATAAGTGCGTTGACAGATGCTTCGTCATTTGTCATTTCAAGTATATCCTGTGCCTTGTTTGTTAAATGACGGGTTGTTGTCATAGCTTTTGTTTTGAAAGCAAGAGTCCATGATGTTTTGTCTACAAGGTCTTCTCTGTCCAACAGATACAACGCACGGAGTGCGTACAGACGTACGTCTTCATCTTCATCAGGATTATTTGCAGCCATAGCCAAGGTGCCTGCGGCAAGCTGATTCAGTCTGCCGTATACCATTTCCATATATGCTTTATCATACTTTAACACATTATATTCTTTTATATCGAATATAATAAATTCCGAAAGCACTCTTGCCGCACGGGTACGTTCTTCTTTATCTGTGCTGGTTTCAAACACATTCAGCATGGAGTTAAACGCCTGCAGCGGTGTGATGTCGTTATACATCATTACTTCGAGAGCTTCTTCACGGTAGTAATAGTAATCCTGGAGCATAGCGTCGATAAATTTCTGACCTATGCTTGCACCTGCTTTATCAGAATGCATATCATACAATGTTTTGCCTGCACCTTTTATCTCTGCACCCAAAGCGTAGAACATGATTTGTGCAACCAAACCTCTTGTTGCCTCTTCGCCTTTGTGTACGTTCAAGCCTCTGGAGATATACTTTTCATTGCCGACTTGAATATATCCCATAGGATAGCCGCCTTTTGCGACTGCATCGTCGTTATAGCCGAGTGCCGCAACAACCATCTTGACTGCCTGTTCTTCCTTGATAGGATCTTCAGGCCCGAATGTTCCGTCGCCGTAACCGTTGATTATGCCGGCTGCGTATGCCGCTCCGATGTTGCCTGTTGCCCAGTGAGTGCTTGGAACATCGGTAAATTCTGTTGTTACAGGCTTATCTTCAAGCTTGAATGCTCTTGCAACA
>CAJOGA010000029.1 GCA_905233855.1 uncultured Clostridia bacterium | reverse complement strand
CTAACTAAATAAGTCGGCAAAAAAAGAATACGGAAACTTCCCAAAATGTGTTATAGTTAATTTACCACCAATCACTATCACTAAGGAGAGATTCCGTATGGTTGGCGAAAGCGGTACAAGCCACACGATGAAGGTACATCGTTATTATAAATGCGTAAGTGTGAAAAATCACCGTGGGTGCGATAAAAAGACAGTCAAAAAAGAATGGATAGAAAACCTTGTTATCGAGCAAATTCAAAAAGTTATCTTTAATGATGAGTTGGTAAACCGGCTTGCCGATGCGATAATAGATTTGCAATCAAAAGAAAACACATCTCTGCACCTCTTGCACAAGCAATTTGCGGAGGTTCAGAAAAGTATCGATAATATGCTGAGCGCCATCGAGCAGGGCATTCTGACTGCTTCGACAAAAGAGCGTCTTGAGGCATTGGAAGAACGAAAAAACGAGTTGTATGTTCAGATCATAAAAGAAGAAATGGCAAAGCCGACACTTACAAAAGAACAAATTATCTTCTGGATAGAACGCTTCCGCAAGCTTAACATCAAACACCTTGACCACCGCAGGCGCTTAATTGACAGCTTTGTAAACGCAATCTACCTCTATGATGATAAAATGATCATCACTTTTAATTACAAGGACGGAACACAAACAATACCTTTTGAAGAAATAGAAAAATCGGAAATAGGTTCGGATATAAACTCGGTCGGTGCACCAGAAAAAACCCGTCTTTACAGACGGGTTAAATCCGCTTCGCGGATGAAATCACTTCGTGTTGAAATCCGACTTCGTCGGGTTAAAAAGGACGGATTTAATTTCACTTGAGGACATAGTCCGAAGATTTCACCGTGAGCGTAAGCGAACGATTTCACTAAAAGTCTTCTTCTGACCGTTCAGCTTTTCCCAATAAGAATAAAGGGATTTCTCAAAAAATAAATGCACCGCTTTTGACTTGAAATTTCGTCAAAAGCGGTGCATTGTTTTTATTCATCTTCGGAAACCGATGCTTTGCGGATATCTTTGCCCTGTTTAATTGAAGCGTTTAATTCCGCACCCAAAATCAATAATAGCGATGTCATATAGAGCCAAACCATAAGGATAATCACAGTGCCCAAAGTTCCGTAAATAACGGAATAACTGGCGAAATTTTCAACGTAGAACGAAAAACCTATGCTTACTATCATCCATGCAGACAGTACGACAGTGATTCCGGGCAACAGCGTTCTGAAAGGCTGTTTTTCATCGACTGACATTGCATACAAAGACCCGATAGCAACAAACATCAAAATACCTGCCGGAACAAATCTGAGGTAATGCCATATGTTCAGCAAATAGTCCGATATTATAGGTGCGTTTTTAGGGAAAAACGCAAACAGGAAGCTCAATATGTTTTTGCCCATGGTGGAAAGAAAGAGCGTTGCCGCAAGCACAAGCAGAAACACTACCGTATAAACTAACTGACGAACCGTGTAAGCGACAATATTTTTTGGATTATCAAGGCAATACGCCTTACGCACATCCTTCATTATTTCGTTTACCGCCCTCATCGGAAACCATACGGAGAACACCAACGCAAACCACAACAACACCCTGCTTGACGTATTCGATACATAATAGAGATAGTTTTCCACAAGAGAAACCACTGCCTTAGGCATAAAATGTGCCAACGATGCAGTTACAGCACTTATATTCAAATTAAGCAAACCCAAAAGGTTATTTACAAAAATCAGCAGCGGAAACAACGCAAAGAGAAGATAATATGTGAGAGCAGCCGCACTTTTGCCCACATCATGTTCGTAAAAATTTTTAACAAACAAGCGAAGCGTCAGTCTGAACAGCGATTTTTTACGTACGTCTGCATCTGTGTTTTGGTTTTTTGTTGTCAAACTAATCCACCTTCCGATAGAATTTTATTCGGTTGTTTTATGCTGAATTCAAAGCATAAGCAAAATTATCTTTTATTGTTCTTTCTCTTTTCAAATGTGTCTTTAAGCTGTGCCACATGTTCTCTGAGCGAAATGTCGGAACGGAACGGGCGGAAGAAATGATACCTTGCACGTATTTCTTCGTTACGGGTGCGTATGTGTGATTTAATTGTCTCATATCTTATGATCACTTCATTTTCTTCCGCATACTCTTTAAGCTTTGCCACAAGATGCACAGACTGTGCGGCGTCTATTATAAATATGCCGAAGAACAAGCCTATTACAAAAGAAAACGCAAGATTATCCGAAAGCCAATATATCGCTCCTATAATATGCGGGTGTATAAGAAAATAATACACCGCACCCAGTATCGCCCATAGAGCCGAGAATTTCGGGCATATGATCCCCTGAACATTTCCCCATTCATTGCTGTAGTCCCACAAACGGACCTTTGTTACTTTAAGATTCATTATGCCTGCCAAATATTCTATAGCTGTCATGCATATTGCTATAACCAAAAGCAAAACGGTTTTGCTGAGTGCCGGATTTGACGCAAAGATATATTTTTCCAAACAAGCTATCAAATACATAATACACAGACCGCAGCCGTAAAGAGGCAGATACGGGCCGGTGCAAAAGCCGGGATTTATCCATTTCCGCTCGGAATTTTCCGGTGCTAAGTAGTGTCTGTACAAAAGTTCCATAACCCATCCGGAAACAGAGCCTATAAAAAACAAAAATGCCAATGTTAAAAACATGTTCATTAAATCAACCCCGTTTTGACAAATTACTATATTATCATGCTTATTTAAACTGCTGCAATCATGCTTTTCTGATATATTATACAGTATTTTTGGTATATAATCAATATTTATTTAAAGACGGAGCGTCGTTTTAAATTTAATGTCAATATATATATTGTAACTTTACACGCAAAAGATACGTTTTTTGCATTGGCTTGATTGAAAAAGTTAAAAAAACATGATAGAATAACATAAATCATAAAACAGAATTTGCGAAAGGTGAAAATATGAAAACCGGTCTTGTTTTGGAAGGCGGTGCTATGCGTGGCATGTACACCGCAGGAATTTTAGATGTGTTTTTGAAGCATAATATCCGATTTGACTGTATTGTGGGAGTGTCGGCAGGTGCACTTTTTGGTGTCAATTACTTGTCTAAGCAATCGGGAAGAGTTATCCGATATAACAAAAGATTTAACGGCGACAAAAATTATATGGGGCTTTTGCCGCTTTTAAGAGAGGGCAATATCATAAGCACAAAATATGCCTATGAGGACGTGCCGCTCAGGCTTGACCCATTTGACGACGAAACCTTCAAAAAGTCGGACACGCCTTTTTATGCGGTGATTACGAATGTGAAAAGTGCTAAACCGGAGTATGTACAAATCAAAAGCGTGTTTGAACAGATGGATACGCTGCGTGCGTCGGGTTCTATGCCTTTTGTGTCAAAGCCTGTAAAAATAAACAATCAATTTTATCTTGACGGAGGCATCACCGACAGTATACCTTATGAATTTGCGTTTTCTTCGGGGTGTGATAAAGTGCTTGTGATTTTGACAAGAGATTCAGAATATCGCAAAAAGCCAATGTCTCCGGCACTTATTCGTCTATGGTACGGAAAAAGTGTTTTGGCTGAAAAATTACTTTGCAGACACGAAATGTACAACAATTCCGTTGAAAAGCTTAAAGAGCTGGAAGCGGAGGGAAGGGCGATAGTTGTCCGTCCGTCAAAGCCGATAGAAATCAGCCGTACGGAAAAGGACCCCGGCAAGCTGCAAGCTGTGTATGATTTGGGTTTGACTGACGGCGACACGCTGTTGAAAAAACAAAGGGCGATATATTTTGCATAAATGCAAAATGCGATATAACGGTTTCGCCGTTGCGATATATCTCACTTTGTTTGATGCGATATGTTTGCCCGCGTTCGCGAAGCGAACATATCGCATGGCAAAGCCATATCTCGTGCCTATGCATCTCGCAAATCCACGCAGTGGATTTATTTCGTACAAAAAAGCACTTGCTATGGTCTGTACTCTTAAGGACAGCAATTTAAAAGGCAGAAACGATTGAGTTTGTTTCTGCCTTTTTTGTAGGAACGATTCACGAATCGCCCGTTTATAAGGTCTTAGGATTATCCTAAATATTGCGGAAAGTGTGATACATTTTCCCTGCTTGTTACAGCACCGGACATATTATTGATAAAATCCTGCGTTTCCTAAACAAAGTGTAATATTTTTTGCAGCATATTGTATAACCACATCATTACATCCTTTCAAATTTACATTAATATCAAGGGGATGACTCGTTTTATTTAATTCCGGAGATGTATATATTGTTTTTCCATCTGCAATTACTTGAATGTATCCCGAACCATCTCTATTTTCACCTTGAGGTACATATAATGTGCCCTTCAAGCAACTATATTTCATATTCAACAAATATTCTAATTTGCAATCGCCATTTTGACCGTCATCAGCATAACAATCATATCTATTACCATAATTATCTGTTATACTTGCGTTTTGTACACCTGTATGAATTGAATCTGATATACTTATAAGATCATCAAGATAGACGGTAGGATATTCCAAAGCTCCGTCCATATTTCCTAAATATACTGTATAATTAGGTCCATCCCAATATACAGGTTTTCCTAATGCATTTGCAACTGCACGCACTGGTAAATATGTAGTACCATTATAGATAAGTGGTTCAACTATATTACCATTCGCATCAGTTGGATTGAGTTTTTGACCGTCAACAACAATTTTAACTCCATTTGCAATTACATCGTAAAGTGTTGTTGTGTTTATAGCAAATGCCGTACCCCCTGTAATTGTTGCCCCAATCAGCAAACCTGCAATTAATCCTTGTAATCTTTTCTTCATTTTGTTTACCTCCGTATATGTTATATAATATGTTGGTTATTATAACATATTATCATAGCTTTTGTCAACATATAATATATGTGAGGTGAAATGTTATGGAAGATAAGCTCATTATAAATAAAAAGAATTTAAAAGGCGAAGATGGATATAAAACATTTTCTGTGAGGATAAAAGATGGAACGGTTGCAAAATTAAATAAACTGTCACAGGAAACAAATCGTTCAAGAAATGAATTGATTAATATTTTATTAGATTATGCTATTGATAACAGCAAGGTGAAATAATGGATTTTCCAAAACGAAAGCCAACAAGATTAAAAGGATATGATTATTCCACACCAGGTGCGTATTTCATAACCATTTGTACTAATGAAAGAAAATGCATATTAGGCAACATCGTAGGGCAGGGGCTTGCTCCTGCCGAAATAATTTTCTCACAATATGGAAAAATTGCAAAAGAACAATTGTTAGATTTAGAAAATAGATATAAAACAATTAAAATTGACAAATATGTTATTATGCCAAATCATATTCATATAATTGTAATTTTAGACAATACGGCAGGAGCAAGCCCCTGCCCTACAATATCCGATGTTATTTGCTCGTTTAAATCATTAACAACAAGGATATGCAATAAATCAAATAATAAACCACAAAAAATATTTCAAACATCTTTTCACGACCACATTATCCGTGGCGAAAAAGACTATCAAAAAATATGGGAATACATTGATACAAATGTTTTAAAATGGGAAAAAGATTGTTTATACAATGACGAAAGGTCGCAGTGAAATTCACTGCGACCTCTTACTGTCCTTTAGAGTGCACCTCATATGCAAGTGCTTTTTTCTGGCACCCCCAGTGCGACACTTAACTATGGAGGCGTATGTTTATTCATCTTTGAACGCACGTTTAATTTTACTATCTTTGCTTGCTTTTGTCAACCACAAAAACAAACGTTAAAAACAAACGAATTTTGCCGAAAACAAGTAAAAAATGATGTAAATGCTTGACTTTTTGTGCTGACGGTGATAGAATATCATAGACTGAGTAGATTGGAAGTGTGTAATGTGGAACAGGTAGACCACCTTGGCAAGATACGATCTAACATAGAAAAATGCATAGGAAGGCACGTTCGGCTGACTACAAAAGAAGGCAGGAACACATTTGTCGTATACGACGGCGTGATTGAAAGTGCATATAAAAGCGTTTTTGTGGTAAAACTTAAGGAAAATGCAAAGTCGCCGCACACCGACAGCAGAGTATCCTTCAACTATACAGACATTCTCACCAAAGCTGTCGATCTGAAATTGTTCAAGCTGACAAGCTGATCGGGCATACATAACCGTTACAATAGACTGTACCCGGCTTTTTTTGTGGTACGTTTGTTTGGTATTCAAAAAATTCCCCTACATACATTGGTATTATGGGGTTTTTTGTATATTATGGAACAAAAATCCAAAAAGGACTGTTTTAATGACAAACACAGGCATTGTAAAAAGCGTAAAAAACAATTATGTAATAGTGGAAACAAAACGTACCTCCGCATGCGGCGACAGTTGTGCCGGCTGCGGTATGTGCAACGTAAAGCCGCACCTTGTGCAGGCACTGAATAAGGCAAACGCCAAAGAGGGCGACATTGTCAAGCTGTACATGAAGGACCGTTCGGTTCTGTCGGCGGCGTTTTTGTTCTATATAATACCTTTGCTCCTTTTAATATCGGGCTTTCTGCTGCCCATCGGCAGAGAGACGGTATCAATACTTCTGGGGCTTGGCTTTATGTGTGTTTATTTTGTTATTCTTCACGTTTTCAACAAATTAATTATAACGAAATTTGCTGTATTAGCCGTTGAAGTGTTGCAAAATACATTATAATGTAGTACAATGAGTACCTGATTTGCATGGCAAGAAGGTGATAATTTTTGAGTGATGCCAGAATTTATATATTTACAGGTCATTTCGGGAGCGGCAAAACGGAAGTCGCCGTTAATTTTGCGATGAACCTTGCAAAACAAGGCAAAAAAACCGCAATAGTGGATTTGGATATAGTAAACCCGTATTTCCGCACAAAAGACGCCGAAAAACCGCTGACTCAGCAGGGTGTAAGGGTGATTGCACCGGAATACGCCAACACAAACGTTGATATGCCGACTCTGCCGAGCGACATACTGTCCGTTTTTGCAGACAAGGATTTGTCGGTGGTGTTTGACGTCGGCGGAGACGATGACGGTGCGACGGCACTTGGTCCGTACTTCAGCTATTTTTCAAAAGAAGATTACAAAATGTATCTTGTTATAAACACCAACCGTCCGCTGACGCAGACAAGCGGTGATATTATAGATTACATGCATGACATCGAAGCGGCATCAAGGCTTAAGATACACGCATTGGTGAACAATACAAACCTTTCGTACAGTACCGAGGCTGTCAACCTGACTCAGGGGCAGGCTGTGCTGGATGAGGTGAGCAGGCAAACCGGCATACAGACCGAGCTTGTATCGGTGCAAAAAAGCTTGATAGATAAGCTTGACCCGGCACTTAAAGATAAGGCTTTCGGCTTGGATTTGTATTTACAAATTCCGTGGCTGTAATATATTTTGAAGTTTCTTAAAAAAGGAGTGTAAATAAATGCCAAAGGTAACTTTTAAAGAAGATTTGTGCAAAGGCTGTGAATTGTGTACAACGGTATGTCCAAAGCATATAGTTGTTATGGCAAAAGACAGAATAAACGCAAAGGGTTTTAATCCCGCACATGTTGTTGAACAAGAAAAGTGCATAGGCTGTGCGTTTTGTGCAACCATATGCCCCGACACTGTAATTGAAGTAGAAAAGTAAGGGAGGCAAAAAACAGTGAGTGATAAGGTTTTAATGAAAGGAAACGAAGCTATAGCAGAAGCTGCCATTCAGGCAGGATGCCGTTATTTCTTCGGTTATCCTATAACACCTCAAACCGAGGTTGCTGCTTATATGGCAAAAAAGATGCCTAAAATAGGCGGTGTGTTTCTCCAGGCAGAAAGCGAAGTTTCGGCAATAAACATGGTTTACGGTGCAGCCGGTGCCGGTGCAAGAGTTATGACAAGCTCATCAAGCCCGGGTATCAGCTTGAAACAGGAAGGTATATCGTATATTGCAGGGGCAAATCTGCCTTGCGTAATAATAAATATAGTAAGAGGCGGTCCGGGTCTCGGCGGTATTCAGCCTGCTCAGTCCGACTATTTCCAAGCCACAAAAGGCGGCGGACACGGCGACTATCATTTAGTTGTTTTTGCTCCTGCTTCCATACAGGAAATGGTTGACCTGACAAGCAACGCATTCGATGTTGCCGACAAGTACAGAACTCCTGTTATGATAATAGGCGACGGTATGCTGGGTCAGATGATGGAACCGGTTACCTTCCAGAGCAAAGAGACGGCGTCTCTTCCTGAAAAGCCTTGGGCAACCACCGGCACAAAGGGCAAGAGAGAGCATAACATAATCAATTCTTTATACTTAAATCCTGAAGATTTGGAAAAGAATATACTGGAGCGTCAGGAACGCTACAACACAATCAAAGCAAATGAAGTACGCTATGAAGCTGTTGGCGTTGAGGATGCGGACTATGTGCTTGTTGCATACGGTATGACAGCACGTATTGCCAAAAACGCAATGGCAACATTGAGAAAACAGGGCATAAAAGTCGGTCTTATCCGTCCTATAACCTTGTGGCCGTTCCCAACCGAAATATTTGAAAAGACAGCAAAAACAGCGAAAGCGTTTTTAAGCGTTGAAATGAGCATGGGACAAATGGTAGAAGACGTTCGCTTGGCTGTTAACGGTGCATGTCCGGTACACTTTTACGGCAGAACCGGCGGTATGGTTCCAACGCCTGACGAAATAATCAATGAAGTTAAAAAAATAGGAGGCGTTTTATAATGGAAAAAGTTTTTGAAAGACCAAAAGCACTTTGTAACGTTCCTCTTCACTACTGTCCGGGTTGCACACACGGTATTGTGCACAGATTGGTTGCTGAGGTCATGGACGAGCTGGATATAACAGGCGACACCATAGGTGTTGCTCCGGTTGGATGCTCGGTTTTTGCGTACAACTATTTTGAATGTGATATGCATGAGGCATCGCACGGCAGAGCACCTGCTGTTGCAACAGGTATCAAACGTGTGCATAACGACAAAATTGTGTTTACATATCAGGGCGACGGCGACCTTGCGGCTATAGGTACAGCCGAAACTGTGCACGCCGCTGCAAGAGGTGAAAACATAACTATTATCTTTATAAACAACGCTATCTACGGCATGACGGGCGGACAGATGGCTCCGACATCGCTCGCCGGACAGATAACTCAAACAACGCCTTACGGCAGAAACCCTAAAACACAGGGCTATCCTATTAGAATGGCAGAAATGCTCAGCACGCTTGACGGTGCACGTTATATAGAACGTGTTGCTGTAGACAGCATTAAAAACATCAAAGCGGCAAAAGCGGCTATTAAAAAGGCGTTCACCCTTCAGATGCAGGGCGAAGGTTTTACAATGGTAGAAGTTCTTTCCTCATGTCCGACAAACTGGGGTTTATCTCCTGTTGAAGCATTGGAATGGCTCAGAGCAAACATGATTCCGCACTATCCGCTTGGCGTATATTGCGACAAGAAACTGGAGGGTTGATGACAAATGGGTAAAACTACTGAAATAATGATAGCCGGCTTTGGCGGTCAGGGAATATTGTTTTCCGGTAAAGTTATCGCGTATGCCGGTCTTATGAACAATAAAGAAGTATCGTGGCTTCCGTCATACGGCCCTGAAATGAGAGGCGGTACGGCAAACTGCCACATCATAATATCCGATGAACCTGTAGGCTCGCCTATTATAGTTAATCCGGACGTGCTGATAGTTATGAACAAACCGTCCCTTGAAAAATTCGAAAATGCGGTTAAACCGGGCGGCGTTATAATTATAGACTCTACGCTTATCGACCGAAAGGTTACAAGAGACGATGTTACCGTTAAATATGTAGACGCAACTCAAATTGCTATGGATAACAACTCTCCGAAGCTTGCCAACATGGTAATAATAGGTGCGATGCTTAAAGCGACAGGCGTTATGACTCTTGACGAAATCAAAAAGGGCGTTGAAAAGAGCACGCCTGCATCAAAAGCACATTTGGTAGACTCCAACATGGGACTTATATCCGCAGGATATAACGGCTGATTGTAAAATAAAAAAACCAAGGCGAAAAAAATCGTCTCGGCAAGTGAGATTGGGCGTTGCGGCAAAACGGTTTAAAACCGTTTTGCCGCAACGCCTTTTATCTCTCAAAAAAATTTGAAAAGTTAAAATTAATATGGTAGAATAATTTACACAGCGTAAAACATAGCAATTAATAAAAAAGTATGGACTTATTATTTATTTTATAGTAAAATAGTATAAGCAGTATTGTAATAAACAGTTTTTAACTTGCATAGAATCTTTTAAATTAGTTTTTATTATCTGAATCGGAGGGATATTTGTGTCAATAAAAATATCGGGCGATGCGGGCGACATCTTTATTGAAAAATCCGTTATTGCCAATATAGCCGGTAATGTCGCAACAAAATGCTACGGCGTTGTGGGTATGGGGCTTAAAATAGCGAACAGAAAAGTGCCTATTACAAAAGGCATTAAAGTGTCTGTTGTAAAAAACGCCCTTATAATAGCCATGCACGTTATCATGGAATACGGTATTAATATAAACACAGTTTCAAACAGTATTGTCAACAATGTTAAATACACCGTTGAAGAAATTACCGGTATAAAGGTCGATAAAGTTCAGCTTAAAGTTGAAAGTATAAGGGTTCAATAAGGTTTGGAGGAGATTGACATAGTTACTAATATTGACGGTAAATTGTTCTCAGATATGATAATTTCTGCCGCAAATAATGTGGCTAATAATAAAAACGAGCTTAACGCACTGAACGTGTTCCCCGTACCCGACGGCGATACCGGTACCAACATGGCACTCACGGTGGACGCTGTTGCCAAAGAAGTTCTGAACTATAAATCCGACTCTGTCGGTGAAATTGCTCAAGTGGCAGCCTCTGCATCTTTAAGAGGTGCAAGAGGTAACTCCGGCGTTATTTTATCGCAGTTGTTCCGCGGCTTGGCAAAAGAATTAAAGGGCGTTAAAACGTGTGATGCAAAAGGCTTTTCACAAGCTTTGGATTCCGGTGCAAAAACAGCCTATAAGGCTGTTATGCAGCCTACCGAAGGCACAATTTTAACAGTGGCACGTGAATCTGCCATGATGGCTGTGGAGTCGTCGCAAAGCGAACGGGACATAGCCTCTGTATTGGCAAAAACCATAGACGAGGCAAAGGTTTCTCTGAACAACACGCCCAACCTGCTCCCCGCATTGAAACAGGCAAACGTTGTAGACGCAGGCGGCAAAGGCTGGCTTGTTGTGCTGGAGGGAATGTACAGTGCATTGACAGACGCTCCCGTCGAGCGTGCGGACAAGACTCAGCAACCGGCGGCATCGTCTTCACAGCCGTCAGCTGCCGCACAGGAAAAAGTTCCGCCGAAAAACATCAAATACGGTTATTGTACCGAATTTTTAATAGAAAAGTCGAATCCTGACGCTAATGTGCTGCGTTTCAGAGACTCTATAAAATCCAAGGGCGACTGTATGCTTGTTATAGATGATGACAGTATAGTTAAAGTTCATATCCACACCAATAACCCGGGATATGTTATCGAACAAGCTCTTAAGGTGGGCGGTCTGATAAACATTAAGATAGACAACATGCGTTATCAGCATCAAAGCATTATAGAAAACACTCTCCCGGAGCCTGAGGAATACGCAATGGTGGCTGTCGGAGTCGGCGAAGGTATTGCACAGATACTTAAAGACATCGGTGCAAAGACGGTCATAGAGGGCGGTCAGACCATGAACCCAAGCACGCAGGATATTTTAGACGCCGCAGAAGGGGCAAACGCAAAGAACGTATTTGTGTTCCCTAATAACAAAAACATTATCCTTGCGGCGGAATCGGCAAAAGAGCTTTGCGATAAAAACATCATAGTTGTGCCTACAAAATCAATATCACAGGGCATATCCGCTATGCTCGCCTTCAATCCGAATGTTACGCCGGAGCAAAACTTTGACGCTATGAGCGATGCGATAAAACACGTTAAATCCGGCTCGGTAACTTATGCCGTAAGAAGCACGAAAGTCAATGACAAAAAGGTGTCTAAAGGCGATATTTTGGGTATGCTTGAAAACGAAATACGTCTGACAGGCAAAAATTTAAAAGAAATTTGCTTTGAACTTATCGGTCAGATGGTGGACGATGACAGTTCGATAATAACCGTGTTCTACGGTAAAGACGTTAAAAAAGCAGACGCAGATGAAATGGAACGTATACTGGAAAACAGTTTTCCGGATTGTGATATCGTAATGAAGTCCGGCGGTCAGCCGCTGTATTACTATATTATTTCTGTGGAGTAGATAGTTATGCAAACAGCAACGCTTAAAACTTTGGAACAACCCGTAACAATGCTCAAAGGGGTTGGACCGTCAAAAAGCAAGCTGCTTGTCAGAAAAGGCATACACACTATAGAAGATTTGTTGCATCACTACCCGTATAACTATGAAGACAGAACAACTGTAAAACCCATTAACCTGCTGGAACATGACGAAACGGTATGCATTTGTGCTACCGTTTTTTCTGCTATGACAGAACGCAGAGTAAACAACATCACCCTGCACACTCTTCAGCTCGCCGATGAGACGGGACGTATAAACGCGGTTTGGTTCAACAATAAATATATCAAAAACGTGTTCAAACGCGGTGAAAAGTATATCTTTTACGGCAAGATAAAAGTGCGTGGCATGCAGCGTCAGATCCAGACGCCCGATTATTACCGCATAACGGACGAAACGCAGGATTTATCTTTGGGTTTTTTGCCGCTTTATTCCTTAACAGAGGGATTAACTCAAAAACAAATGCGTGCCATGATGAAAAACGCACTGGATTTAACCGATGCCGTAGAAGAATTTTTGCCTCAGCAGGTGTTGGAATCCCAGCAGCTTTGCAGTATAAAATTTGCACTTAACAACATCCATTTTCCAAAGGACAAAAAGCATTACGAGCTGGCACGTAAACGTCTTATTTTTGACGAGTTTTTTATATATTCGCTTTCGCTGATGCTAAGGAAGCATACATCAAAGGCTCAAACCGCTCCGGCATTTAAAAATACCGGCTGTTTAAGCGAATTCACATCCGGCTTGCCGTTTTCTCTCACCTCCGCACAGGAAAAAGTGCTTGCTCAGATACAGTCCGACATTGCAAAATCCTCGCCGATGAACCGTATTGTGCAGGGCGATGTAGGCTCGGGCAAGACGGTTATTGCGGCAGGGGCAATGTACATCGCATGGAAGAACGGCTGTCAGTCAGCCATGATGGCTCCGACAGAAGTGCTTGCAAAACAGCATTATGAAACATTGACGTCATTTTTTAAACAATACGGTATCAATACAGAGCTTTTGGTCGGTTCGCTCACAAAAAAGCAAAAGGACGATGCCACCGAACGCATAAAGCAGGGCGTTGCCGACATAATTGTGGGCACTAACGCCATCATACAGGATAACGTGGAATACAAAAACTTAGGTCTGGTTGTAACGGACGAGCAGCACCGTTTCGGTGTGAAACAGCGTGCCGCACTGACAAACAAAGGCATCAGCCCGCACACACTTGTCATGACGGCCACCCCTATTCCGCGTACTATGTCCTTGGTTATATACGGCGACCTGGACGTTTCCGTTCTGGACGCTATGCCGCCGAACCGAAAAAAAATCAAAACGTATGCGTTTGACAGCAGCATGCATGAACGTGTGTATAATTTCGTTAAAAAAAGTGCCGCAGAAGGCACGCAAACATACATTGTATGTCCGCTGGTAGAAGAGTCCGAAAGCATGGAGCTTAAAAACGTAATGGATTTTTCCGCACGTCTTGCCGAAAATGAATTTAAAAACCTGCGTGTGGGACTTATGTACGGCAGTATGAAAACAGCTGAAAAGGATGAGTGTATGTCGGCGTTTATCCGCGGCGATATAGACGTTTTGATTTCAACAACGGTTATAGAAGTCGGCGTGAGCGTTCCAAATGCAAATATAATGATAGTTGAAAACGCAGAACGCTTTGGCTTAAGCCAGCTGCATCAGCTGCGGGGGCGTGTCGGCAGAGGTGATAAACAGGCGTATTGCATACTGTTTTCCGACGCCGACAGTGAAACCGGTAAAAAACGCATGGAGGTTATGTGCAACAGCTCGGACGGGTTCTATATATCGGAGCAGGATTTTAAAATACGCGGTCCGGGCGAAGTGCTTGGCACAAGACAGCACGGCCTTCCCCAATTTAAAATAGGCGATATTTTCAACGACCGTGATTTGCTTATAACCGCATCGGCACAGGCAAAAGAGGTCATTACTCAAACAAACGGTTTAAGCGGCACAAAATATGAGTATCTAAAAAGTAAAATTAATAATATATTACAAAACGGCATTATAATGAACTAAACTGCCAATGGCAGAAGGGGGATTTTTTCATGAAGGTCAAACAGGTTATTCAAATTTTAGATTCTAAAATTATAACCGGCGAAGAATTTATTGAAAACGACGTGTTTTCCGCTTGCGGAAGCGATCTTATGAGCGATGTTTTAGCCTTTGTCAAAGACCAGGGCATGCTGCTTACGGGGCTTGTAAATCCGCAGGTTATACGCACAGCTGAAATGATGGACATACACACCATCGTGTTCGTACGCGGAAAACAGCCTGATGACAGCGTTAAAGAAATGGCAAAAGAACGCGATATGGTAATATTAACAACAGACTATCCGCTGTATGTTGCCTGCGGCAAGTTATATGAAGCAGGTCTTTCCGGCGGAAGACCTACACTCTGAAAAGAGGAGGGTTAAATATGTCTGATATAGTAAAAACGCTGCATTACGACGTTGATCCAAAGGATTTTGACAGTGTAGGCGAGGCATCGGGAAAGACGAAAAACGTGTTGCGTCAGCTTGGCTTTCCGCCCGAAGTTCTGCGTCGCGTGGCAATAGCCATGTATGAAGGCGAAATAAACATGGTAATACATGCCAACGGCGGCACAGCCGATGTTGAAATATCGCCAAAACAAATAAAAATAACCCTTAAAGACAACGGTCCCGGTATTCCCGATATTGAAAAAGCCATGCAAAAGGGATACTCCACTGCCAGCGAAGAAGCTCGGTCGCTGGGGTTTGGTGCCGGCATGGGTTTGTTTAATATGGACACATACGCCGATGAATTGAACATCACCACAAAAATAGGCGTGGGTACAACCGTGGAAATGATTATACGCACATGATTAATTAAAACTACGATCTTATATCATTATTTAAGGAGATGGTATTTGATATGCAACAGTATTTTCACTCGGTTACGCTTGACAGCGACAAATGCAAAGGCTGTATAAACTGCATAAAGCATTGTCCTACAGAAGCTATACGTGTAAGGCAGTCTAAGGCACACATTATTAAAGAACGCTGTATCGACTGCGGAGAGTGTATACGCATTTGTCCGCATAACGCAAAAAAAGCTGTTACCGACTCCCTTTCCGATATTGAAAAATACAAATACAAGGTTGCCATACCGGCACCTACGCTATACGGTCAGTTTGAAACAGTGGACGATATAAACGTTGTCCTGAATGCATTGAAAGCCATAGGGTTCGATGCCGTGTTTGAAGTTGCAAGAGCTGCAGAAATAGTAACTCTGGCAACAAAAGACCTGATTTTACAAAACAGAATAAGTTTCCCCATAATATCAACTGCCTGTCCGGCTGTTGTGCGGCTGATACGTGTCCGCTTTCCGGGACTTATAGACAATCTTCTGCCGCTGTTATCTCCTATGGAGGTGGCGGCCAAGATAATGCGTAAGACAAGTATAGAAAAAACCGGGTTAAAGCCGGAGGAAATCGGTATATTCTTTATATCGCCGTGTGCCGCAAAAATGACAGATTCAAAGGAACCGCTCGGCACATCAAAGTCGGAGGTAGACGGTGTTATCGCCATAAAAGATATTTATATACCGCTAACCAAAGCAATAAACAAACTGGATAAGGATAACCTTGAAAGCCTTGCCTCAGCAGGCAGACACGGTGTCGGCTGGGCATTAAACGGCGGCGAAGCCAGTGCTTTAACCGATGATGAATACATCTCGGTAAACGGCATCAATAACGTGATAAGCGTTTTGGAGGAGCTTGACGAAAACAAGTTCCGCAATATAAAATTTGCGGAATTGGGTGCATGCACAGGCGGATGTGTCGGCGGACCGCTTACAGTGGAAAACGGTTTTGTCGCCGACACAAGAATAAAAAGTCTGATGCGTAAGCTTTCCAAGTATACCATGGAAAGCAATATGCCCGACATACGCTTAGAAGACGTGCTATGGACATCAAAGCCGGAGTATTTTTCTATAATGAAGCTCGATGACGATATGGAAAAAGCAATGCAGAAGATGCAGCAGATGGATGAAATATTTGAGCGTCTGCCTCAGCTGGACTGCGGTTCGTGCGGCTCGCCAAGCTGTAAAGCTTTGGCGGAGGACATCGTCCGCGGCAAGGGCAACGAGATGGACTGTGTTTTTAACTTGCGTAAACGTGTTCAGTCTCTTGCAAAAGAAATGATTAATTTAGATGAAAATATGATAAATTTTAAATACGAAGAATGAGGTGTTTTTTATGACAGTGTCGGATCTTATCAACAAATTAGACCTAAAACTTGTTGCCGGTGCGGACGGGTTGGACCATGCAATAAGCGGATGCTATATTTGTGATTTGCTCAGCTTGGTTATGAGTAATTCGTCAAGCGGCAATGTATGGGTTACCGTGCAGACAAATATAAACGTTGTTGCCGTTGCGGCACTGACCGACGCTGCTTGTGTAGTGATAGCCGAAAATTCACAGCTTGAGCCTATAGCCGTCTCCAAGGCGGACAAAGAAGGCATTGCTGTTTTATCCACTCACATGACAGCGTATGAAATTGCGTGTAAGTTAAAGGACGTTCTGTAAAAGGAGCTGTTGGCGAATGAAATGCTATACCGATTTACACATACATTCCGCTTTGTCGCCGTGCGGCTCTGAAGATATGACGCCAAACAACATTGTCAATATGGCAATTATCAAAGGGCTGGACATTATCGCCGTAACCGACCACAACTGCTGCCGGAATCTGCCCGCGATAATGAAATGTGCAAAAGATTCAGGACTTGTGGTTGTGCCGGGCATGGAGGTGGAAACCAGGGAGGAAATCCACGTGCTTACACTGTTTGATAATATCGACGATTGCTTTAAAATGTCGGAAACAGTGAAAAACGCATTGCCGCCGATAAAAAACAATGCTGAAATTTTCGGTGTTCAACAGGTGTTAGACCATAACGATACGGTTATAGACATTGAGGAACAAATGCTCATCACAGCTACGCAGCTGTCGATAGATGATCTGGTTAAGCATGCACGTGCTTTAAACGGCGTTCCCATACCGGCACATATCGACAAAAACGCATACAGTATAATATCCAACCTGGGTTTTATCCCCGACGACCTGAACTTTTCCGCCTTGGAAATAAGCAAAAACAGCAGTATTGACGATTTTTTGTCCAAGTATGATTATCTTCGCAAATACAAGGCGATTACCTCGTCCGATGCACACTATTTATGGGATATATCCGAACGTGAGTTTTATATTGAGCTTGAAGAAAAAAGCGTTGACGCACTGATAGATTATCTGAAAGCAAAGCATTAAAAAAATCTCTTGATTTTATGACAGAAAAGCCATTTAATCAAGAGATTTTTTCAGTTCAATTTTATCATCATTCTTCTTCCATAGCTTCCTCAAGCCAAAACGCACCGATGTCAATAGCGGTATACAAGCCGTCGCGTTCAGCCTTCTTAACAACCCTGCCCTTACCCAACGCAGCGTTGTTTTCCTGAAGCTCCACCAAAACATCTGACGCAATATCTCTGCCGGCAACATTTGCGGTGTTCCTTATATGCATAACAATCAGATATTTGCCGTCCAAATCACCGTAATACACGGTATTATCCACCCTCACAAGAGGTTTGTCTTTATACATTAAAAAAGGGCTCTTCTTTTTTGCCATATTTAAAACTCATCCTTTCCGAAACAAACATTACTGTTATACAAAAACAAAAACTATCACGAACATATTATACCATAAAATACAAATTATGTCTATACACAGTTTTGACGAATTTTCGTTATATAATGCCTACTGACCACCTGTTATATAAACATAACCACCGACACATTACTCAAGATCGGTGGTTGGATGTTTGTCAAACATTATTGCATAACTGTGTTTAAACCCTTAATGGCTTAAATTGCCTCTTCTTCGTTGTCGATTTTCAAAAATTTTCGCGAAGGTTCTGTTTTTAAACACGGTTTAAGATACGGTTTATAAGTTTTCACAATTTTTGCCATAGTACGTTTTATTAAATTGTTGTCATCTTCCTCAATTACTTTTTTCAACAAATCAAGCTGAGCTTTAAGCTCCTCTATATCGGTAAAGGTAGGCTTGCCTATATATATTTTCTTGTTTGCGGTTTTTATAAGCCCTTCCTCTGCCATAAGCATTTCTTCGTACAGCTTTTCGCCCGGTCTCAAGCCTATTATTTCAACGTCTATGTCTCTGCCGATTTCCAATCCCGACAGCCTTGCAAGGTTTTTGGCTAAATCGTAAATTTTAACCGGCTTGCCCATGTCAAGCACGAATATCTCTCCGTCTTTGGCGTATGCACCCGCCTGCAGCACAAGCTGTGCCGCTTCGGGTATAGTCATAAAAAATCTTGTTATTTCTTTGTGAGTGATAGTTATTGGTCCGCCGCGTTCTATCTGCATTTTCAAAAGCGGTATAACAGAGCCGTTTGACCCCAACACATTGCCGAAACGTACCGCAACAAACTCAGTTTTGCTAACGGTGTCCATTGCTTGTATTACCATTTCACACAAACGCTTGCTCGCACCCATTATATTAGTAGGGTTAACGGCTTTATCGGTGGAAATAAGAACAAAGCGTCTTACGCCGTTTTCGTCTGCACAACGTGCAACATTATAAGTGCCGAATACATTATTTTTGATCGCTTCCTGAGGACTGTTTTCCATAAGCGGCACATGTTTGTGAGCAGCTGCATGAAACACAATTTCAGGCTTGTACTTGTTAAACACCTGATCCAAACGGAATTTGTCTCTCACAGACGCTATAACAGCCTCTTTATCAAGCTCCGGATAATCATAGTTAAGCTCTTGTTCTATATAATATGCGTTGTTTTCGTATATATCCAGCATTACCAATTTCTTTGGCGAAAATTCGGCTATCTGACGGCACAATTCCGAGCCTATAGACCCAACGCCTGTTACCAACACGGTTTTACCGGTTATATATTCCGCAATACCGGCATTATCAAGATGTACCGGGTCGCGTTCCAGCAAATCTTCTATTTTTACCGGACGTAACGTTGAACGGGCATCCTCCGTTACCATCAATGATATTTCAGGCATTATCCTTACCGGACACGATGTTTCCGTACAAATTTTTATAATATCCGTCTTTTCCAAAGATTTCACAGACGGCATTGCAATTATTATTTCATCTACATTATGTTTAAGACACAAATCCTTTATATCGTTTCTTGTGCCTAAAACTTTTATTCCCGATATAACACCGTTCAATTTGGATATATCGTCATCTATAAAGCCCACTATTTTATATTGTTCTTTATGAATACTCATCAATTCATTTGCAATTATATTTCCCGCTCTGCCCGCGCCGACTATAAGTATCCTTTTTTTCTGCTGTAGCTCCGGGCTCAATTGTGTGTTTCCGTTTTTTGCATCAAGCTTTTCAGATAAAACTCTGTAAAAAGCTCTGTATCCAATACAAGCAAAAATTATAAACACAACGGACACAAAATCAAATTCAAAATGACCGTCTGCCGTTCTGATTTGATTCAAAAAAACACAAACAATACACGATGCCAAAGATACAAAAAACATTTTAAAATACTCTGATGCACCTGCAAGCCTCGGCAATATCCTGTATACGCCGAAAATGTTGAACATCAAAATATACACAACTACAGCCATTAAAATTTTATCGCTTATACCAATTACAGCATCAAACGATAACTGTTCCGGATGCATGAAAAACAAAGTAAAAACATATGCCAGCACTATAACCAGCACATCCAACGGTATCAGCAAAAAACGTTTATATTTTTTAATCCCCATTACTATCACTACCCAAATTTTTTTACTTCTGCTCCAACATCTTTTTCGGACTACTGATAAATTCTTCATACACGTCATCGCCGAAATTTTCCCGTATAAATTCATATCCAAGATGAACATTTGGCGGCCTTGATGTCATCCCGTGACAATCAGACCCCAGTAAATTCACCATGTTGTTTTTTATCAGTTTAACGCAAAATCTCTTATCCCAAAACGAAAAAAGCGATTCGGCATTAATTTGCATCGCTGCTGCAATACTATGCAGCTCAACATAACTTTCAAACTTTTTGTTTACCCTTCTAAAACGCTCTATATGAACAAGAACAACGGACAATTCAGCTTCCTCCGTTATTGCCCGAACTTCATCAAACACACTCTCTTTCCAAGGCATATACGGCAATTCAAGCAAAAGACAATTTGTGTTGTCTATGCATAACTTTTTCAAGCCGTCCGCCTTGTGCATACCGCAGTTAAACGCAACCTCCGCACCACAATACAATTTCATCCGCGAAAGTTTTTTCCCATCCTCGCCCGGTATATCCGCTATAGCACTTTTTAACAAATCAAAAGATTCTTGCCTCTTTTCAAGAAACTCATCTATGTTCTTATACATCATCATGTTGAAATGAGGTGTAAGAAAAACATCACTAACGCCGTTATCCGCCATGGACAAAAGCATCGATATCGACTTTTCAACACTGCGGCTACCATCGTCAATACCGGGTAATATATGAGTATGACAATCAAACATCATTCTCACCGCATCCTTTAAATTTTACTGGTCTTTATGTTTTTTCGATGATCCGGTTTTTTTTGTTTCCTCATCCTTTCCGTATTCATACGAATAACTGTATTTATAGTTCATATACCTGTTTGAATATGAATAACCGTATTTATTGTATCCATAGCCCAAGAAAGTTGACGCATTCAAAACAAAACCGAGCAAATGTGCGTTTGCCATATTGAACTTGTTGACAGCCATCATAACAGCTTGAGTAGCGGAATAGTTTGCCCTAACCACAAGCAGTACGCCCGACATATTCCGCGAAATTACAACAGCATCCGTTACAACATTGACAGGCGGTGCATCAACAAATACATAATCAAACATTTGTGCACATTTTTCTATTACATCCTTCATTTTCTGCGACGACAAAAGCTCCGATGGATTCGGCGGAACTGTTCCGGACTGCATAACAGACATATTAGGTACATCGGAATTCGGCACTATTACTTCCTCCAGTGTACACAAGCCTCCCAAAACATCAGTCAAGCCTTTCTGTTTACCGTAATTCAATCTCTTACGTACTGTGGATTTTCTAACGTCAGCATCTATAAGAAGCACCTTATATCCCATTTGTGCAAAACTAATTGATATGTTTATTGCTGTAGTTGTTTTTCCTTCTGCAGGAAATGCACTGGTTATCAATATTGTTTTTGCAGTGGCATCAGGCATGGAAAACAATATATTTGTTCTGGCCATTTTATATGCTTCTTTAACGAAAAACGGAGAATTTTCATCTAAAATCTTATCGGACTCTTCAACCTGCCTACTTCTTTTTGCATCGTCTTTAAACAAACCCATGTCAGTCAATCCTTTCAATTACTCTTTTCAGCTTTATTATTTCTCTGAGTCTATCTTCTCGCTGTTGTGATGATTTTCTTTCTCAACATTATCGTCCCATGCAGGTATGTTGCCCAATACCGGATAATCAAAGGCTTTTTCAAGCGTTTCTACATCCTTGATTGAAGTATCTGTCATTTCTATTATCAAACAAACACCGCCGCTCAAAATCAAAGCAGCCAATATACCTATCAAAACATTTCTCTTAGTATTAGGCGAAGACGGTGCTGTCGGAACTTTTGCCGTGTCCAGCACAGACACAAAAGAAGCATTGGTAACACGCGAAATTTCTTCAGGAGCTTCCTCAGCTATAGCATTTGCTATAGTTGCAGCATCCACAGCATTGTCGCAAGTTACTGTAATTTTAAGAACTTCCGTATTGTCTACCGCACCGGCACCCACCATAGCTCTTATCTGATCCGGCGAATAGTCAATATCGTAATTTTTCTTTAAATTAGCCGAAACATTTTTCATCAAAGATTCACTTTTTACTATAACCGAATATGTGTACACCAGTTCTCTGTTATAATATAATGCCGATGGTGTAATTACTTCATTTGCCTGTGGCACGCCGACATAAAACGTAGTGCTTGAAGTATATCTTTTCGGAATAATATACTCACTGATTCCAAATGCGGCAGTTGCACCCAAAACCACACTTATAACCAGAACAAGCCATCTTTTTGCCAAAATAAACAATATTCTTTCAAGAGATATTTCGTTTGTTGTTTCCATATTATAATCCCCCGTTTTTAAATCCATTATAATAATTTCATATGTTATAATAATACATCCTTAATTTTATCATACACATCTATAAAAATCAACAAAAAAATTCATATTTCGCCTTGCTGACAACAAGCAGATTTATTTGTTCTTGCGTTTTACGTTAAATCCCTTGTTATAAGCTCATACACTTCGTCTTTTTTCTTTAAAATTTCATCAAATCTGCGTATGTACTCATACGGATCTTTAAAGTTAAACACACGCTCGATACGGTCGCTGCCCGCTGCATCGTTACGCACCACTTTTGAAGATCCCGAACAGCCCAAAGCCACAACCGTCTGAACCTCTTCCATGATATTGATGTTATAAAGGCTCATACGTCCCTTCTTTGACCACCCCACATTTTCCAGGCTGCCCAAGGTGTTTTTCTGACGGTACATATAATACGGACTGTAGCCGTTATCAAACAGCATTTTTGCCGACGCATCTATCATACGTGCCACCGTATCGCCTGCCGACAGCTGTGTCTGCATCAGTTCACGTGCAAGACGCGAACCCCGTTTCACGCTCATGGTATGCACGGTTATATTTTCCGGCGACAAAGAAATTATCTCATTTAAAGTATAAATAAAATCATCAACGGTTTCCTGCGGCAGTCCGGCTATAAGGTCGGTGTTTATGTTGTCAAACCCCATTTCACGTGCCAGAGAGAACTTTTCTCTTATCTGCTCAGACGTATGCTTTCTGCCAATCAGCTCCAGCGTTTTATCGTTCATGCTCTGGGGATTTATGCTAAGACGGTTCACTCCCGCCTTTTTGATGATCTCCAGTTTTTTATCTGTTATGGTGTCGGGTCTGCCCGCCTCTAAACTGAACTCCGACACGCACGACATGTCAAAGTAATTATTCAACGCCGTAAGATACTTTTCAAGCTGATGTTCGTCAACCGCTGTCGGCGTGCCTCCGCCGATGTATATATTTTCAGTACGCACGGAGCATCGCTCAAGCATCTTTGAAGCATATTCAATTTCTTTGCACAAAAGGTTTATATAATCGTTTACGTACCGTCCGCTTTTGGTTATATCCATCGACACAAACGAGCAGTATTGACAGCGTGTGGGGCAGAAAGGTATGCCTACATACAAGCTGCAGGTGTTTTCCTTTACATTCGAGGTTACTTCTATCTCATTTTTTGCGACGGCTATTGCAAGACGTGTTTTTTTGTCCGACACTTCATATACATCTTTAAACAAGGCATAGATTTCTTCATCCGATTTGCCCTGTTCTATATATAAACGTGCGTGCTTTGCCGGACGGATACCCGTCATTATGCCCCACGGCAGCGGCACGTTACGGATTTGTGTAAGACATTTTTTCAGCGAACGTGCAAGAAATGCCAAAGTGAATTTTTTTAAACGGTTTTCCTCTGTGTTGGGTATGGCACTTTCGTCAGACACCGTTTTGCCGTCGGCCTCAACAGACGTTTTTGCAATTATTTTGCCGTCTTTGTGCGTTAATACGCTGTGTATACACACGTCTTCGTCTTCGGAAAAAAACAGCTTTGCAACAAGCATAAGGTCGTGTTCATAGCTGTGTCCGTCTGTGTATATCGTCATAAACTTCCCCTTTTCGCAAATACAGACTGTAGCATGATGATACGCTACAGTCTGACATAATCATTATTCTTCTTTTCGTATCCTATTGTTGTGGAACGCATATGTCCCGGATATACTTTGGTGTCGTCGCTTAAGGAATACAGCTTGTTCTTTACCGATTTTTCCAAATCGTCAGAATTGCCCGTTGGCAGATCTGTACGTCCGACAGACTCGAAAAACAGAGTGTCGCCGGCGAACAAATCCTTGCCCGACACAAAACAAACACTTCCGCAGGTGTGCCCCGGCGTGTGCAGCACGTGCAGCTGTGTTTCGCCAAGCTCAATCACGTCTCCGTCGTCAAACACAAAATCCGGCTTGCCGCAATTTACAGGCTTGCCCATAAGAGACGACAGATTCTTTTGCGGATCGGTCAGCCATTCCTGCTCCAACGTATGTATACCAACCTGTGCCCCCGAGTGAAACTGACGCAGACGTTTCACCGACCATATATGGTCATAGTGTCCGTGTGTGAGCAAAATATATTTCACATTAAGCGTCTGGGTTGCTATGCTGATCTTTACCTCATCGTCGCCCGGGTCGATAATCGCCGACAGCCCCGTATCCGAATCGGTCAATATATAGCAGTTTTCACTCATACCGCTTGTTGTAATTTGTTTTATCTTTAACACTGTCCCTACCTCGCCGAAAAACTATGCCCTGTCCACCAATGCAAAGCTTATTTCACCTGCAGCGGCAACCTTTCCGTCTACAGTTGCTCTCACATCAGCCTTGCCCATGCCGTGTTTAAACGCTGTAAGCTTCGCCTCAAGCTCCAACACATCGCCCGGCTTTACCTGATGGCGGAATTTCATGGTGTTAATGCCCGTGAACACAGCAAGCTTGCCTTTGTTCTCCTCCGCCGACAGTATAACAACAGCTCCCACCTGTGCCATTGCCTCAACAATCAACACGCCCGGCATGATAGGCTGTCCCGGGAAATGGCCCTGGAAAAACGGTTCGTTTACCGTAACGTTTTTTATGCCCTTTGCCATAGTATTGTCTATTTCCGTTATTTTATCCACCAGCAAAAACGGATATCTGTGCGGAATTATCTTTTGAATATCAACATTTTCAAGCATTGTAAATCATCCCTACATTATAGTATCGTTTGCAACTTCCAAGTGCTCCAGTGCCGCTCCGGCACCCTTTGCCACGCAGGATACAGGATCTTCCGCAACACGTATATTAAGACAGGTTTCGTCGCTCAAACGCTTGTCCAGACCGTACACCAGTCCGCCGCCGCCGGTTATCAGAGCACCGTCCTCCAAAATATCGCCAATCAGTTCAGGCGGCGTGTTTTCCAAAACCTCTTTAACCGCACTTATGATTTCCTGCACTACAGGCTCAAACGCATACCGTATTTCTTCCGAACGCACCTGTATAGTTTGCGGCAATCCGGTTAAAATGCTTCCGCCGCGGATTTCTATGGAAATATCCGTAGGACGCGGATATACGCATCCTATACTGCACTTAACCTCCTCGGCTGTGCGTACTCCTATCTGCAAGCTGTATTGCTTTTTGACATAATCAATAACAGCATTGTCAAATTCATCGCCTGCCGTTTTTATCGACTTGCTTATAACAATATCCGAAAGAGAAATAGTTGCGATATCGGTTGTGCCGCCGCCTATATCAATTATAAAGATACCTCTGGGACGGGATATATCCAAATCTGCACCTATGGCCGCAGCCAAAGGCTCTTCTATAAGCTTGACCTTTTTTGCTCCTGCCTGCAATGCCGCATCACGCACCGCTCTTTGTTCCACCTCGGTAACACCGCTCGGAACGCAAATCATAACACGCGGTTTAAAGAACTTATTTCTTGTTACACGTGCGATAAAATACTTAAGCATCTGCTCTGTTAAATCATAATCAGAGATAACGCCGTCGGACAACGGACGAACAACCTGGATAGCCTCATGGGCTCTGCCGAGCATACGTCTTGCCTCTTCTCCGACAGCGGCAAGGCCACAACCGACGGTTCCTTCAGAACAATTCCTTTATCTTTAACATAGATAAGCACGCTGGACGTGCCAAGGTCTATACCTATATCGTTTGAAAACCGTTTAAAAAAATTCACGGCAATCCCTCCAACCTTTCTCTTGTATATAAACTAAAGCGTAACTGATTCCGTCATTGCGACAAAGAGTTATTTTAACGCTTCACAGTCTCCGCAAGAATCTTAAAAATCAAATTTTTACACTTCCCTCATATATATTATATACAAAAATATAAAATTATCAATAGTTTTATTTGAAATGATTTATGTTAAGCGTCCCATAAATTATTAAAGATTTGCTTTTATATCAAAACATAAAAAAGCACCTGCTTCAGAATACACTCCTTTAGCAGATGCTCTTAACTCATTTTTTATATATTCTCAAACACGTTACAACAAACCAAAAGCTTCGGCAAGCCAATTAATCGTAGCAGAATTCAGCGTCGCCAGTGCCTCTTGAAATCTTGCTTTTTGTCCACTGTCCGCCATTATGATTTTATAATACTCTTTTGCCTGACTTATTTCATCCTTATAAGTGTTCTTTACAAAATCAGCATCTATTACATCTGTTTCACCTGCGTCAATAGCCATATTTACACAATCCCGAATTGTCATAATCAGCAATCTCGGATAAACAGTAGGGAACTCATAAAGATTTTTATTTATGTCCGCTGACACAGCAGTAAGCTTTTCTAACATCTCTTTATTAACTTCCGCATAGTCAACAACAGGCGTTGGGGTAGGTGTCGGTGTTGCCGTTGGCTTTGCTGTCGGTGTTGCTGTTGGCTTTGCTGTCGGTGTTG
>CAJOGA010000028.1 GCA_905233855.1 uncultured Clostridia bacterium | reverse complement strand
ATCAATATCAGAATCATGTACATCGTTAAAATCCTCTTTAGGAGTCTCTGTAGTATTGGGGTTAAAACCATTTCCGGAGATAGCATCATCCCAACCCCGGTTATATGCCTCCCTGGCAACATCACTACACGCAGTTAATGATAGCAACAGAATGAGCATGCCTATTGCAAATGTGGTTTTTCTTTTCATTTTTTCATTTCCTTTCAATATAAAAAATGCGCCAACCGAAGCTGACGCACGAAAAACGCAAGCTCCGAATTGTCGCCAAACAAAATTTCCAATCACTCAAAGGTATGCAGAAATAGAGCTTGTATTTTTACCAAAATAGAATAAAAATACACACCTAAAAGTGATTTGCTATTAAATTTTGTTTGGCAAAATTATTATAACATATATTCCCTATAAACGCAACCAAAAATTTGCAACAAAAAACACTTTGCATTTCGCAAAGTGCTTTTTCTGTAAATCGTGGACGATATAGATATCCGATTATTTATTATTTTTTGCAGTATTGATTGAGGAAATAAGAATTTTTTTAACTTCAAGACAATCATTAAGTAATGAGTCAAACATTTTATCGTCAATATAGTCTGATTTGAATAGCAATCGTAGCCAATACTCCGTTTCTGCGGTTTCTTTTAGTGAAATATGCAATTTTGACACAAAATCCGCTTTACTGTTGCCATATTGTGCTTCGTTAATATTTGCACCGATAGATGTTCCGCTTCTAATGATTTGTTTTGAAATAATGTGTTCCTTTTTTGAGTCTTCTAAAAATTTGCACAGCTTTATAATTCTTGCAGCAAAATCTATTGATTTATCAATTAAAATATTTTCTTTCATTTACATCACCAATTTTATTTTACCTTAAATTTATCGAAAATACAATTATTCATTTTTAAGTTTTAAGTATTCATTATTCATTTAGAAAATCCTGTCTTTTCTTAATTAATACTGAAAAATGAATATTGAATAATGAATAATACAAAGCAAAAATCCCGTCTAAAAGACAGGATTTTCGCTTTGGAGCTGTCTAGCAGATTCGAACTGCCGACCTCTTCCTTACCAAGGAAGTGCTCTGCCTACTGAGCTAAGACAGCATAATATGGCGACCCGGAAGGGGCTCGAACCCTCGACCTCTAGCGTGACAGGCTAGCGTTCTAACCAACTGAACTACCGGGCCATTTTTTCGACTGTGTTATTATACAACATATACGCACTTTTGTCAATCAGTTAATTAAAATTTTTAAGCGTTTTTGCAAAAGCTTGATATTTAATACCAAATTTATTATAAATATCGTAAAAAATGTGCGTTTTTATATTTACAAAAACACTATATTGTTTTATAATAATTATTAATGCAAATTGGCATTTTTATATTAGTTATTTTATTATTAAATTAAATATTTCAGAAAGGCTGTGTTATTTATGACAGAGATCAAAGTAACAAAAACAACATCTCCAAAACAAAAACCGGATCAAAACAACCTTGCGTTCGGCAAATATTACACCGACCACATGTTTGTTATGGAGTATGAAGAAGGCAAAGGCTGGTACGACCCTAAAATCGTTCCTTACGCACCAATCGCTTTAGAACCTTCCGCTATGGTTTTCCACTATGGTCAGGCTATATTCGAAGGTATGAAGGCATACAAAACAAAAGAAGGCAAAATCTTATTGTTCAGACCAAGAAAGAATATGGAACGTGTCAATATTTCAAACGACCGTCTCTGCATTCCTCCTATTGATGTTGACTTTGCTGTTGAAGCTGTTAAAAAGCTTGTTGAAGTTGATAAAGACTGGGTTCCTGAAGCCGAAGGTACATCGTTATACATACGTCCGTTCATTATTTCAACAGAACCGCATTTAGGCGTTAAACCTTCCAGCACATATAAATTCATAATAATCCTTTCACCTGTAGGTGCATACTATCCGGAAGGCATAAACCCTGTTAAAATTTATGTTGAAAGCAATTATGTACGTGCAGTAAAAGGCGGTATCGGCTACGCTAAAACTCCGGGTAACTATGCTGCAAGCTTAAAAGCTCAGATGGACGCTAAAAAGAAGGGTTATACACAGGTTCTCTGGCTTGACGGTGTTGAAAAGAAATACATTGAAGAAGTTGGAACAATGAACGTGTTCTTTGTTATCGGCGACGAAATTGTTACACCGGCTTTGAACGGCAGCATACTTGCAGGTATCACACGTGATTCTTCTATAGAATTATTAAAATCATGGGGCTACAAAGTTTCCGAAAGAAAGCTTGGTATACAGGAGATTTACGATGCACACGCTAACGGCACTTTAAAAGAAGCGTTCGGAACAGGTACAGCAGCTGTTATATCGCCTATATGCGAGCTTAACTGGGATGACAAGAAAATTGAAATCACAGGCGGAAAAATCGGCGAAATATCCCAGAAAATCTATGATGCCATAACAGGTATTCAGAGCGGCAAAAAAGAGGATATCTTTGGTTGGACAACAGAAGTTAAATAATTAATATACAAAGGCATAAGAGTTTAGTATTCTTATGCCTTTTTTGATGAAAGGAAAATGTCGTTATGTCGATCATTCATTCTGCAAACTGGATAAAAGCCGCATCCGACTGCGGTACTGCTGCACCTGTCTTTAAAAAAGAATTCACGGTGTCTGAAAACGTCAAATCCGCAACTTTACAAATTTCCTCATTGGGTGTTTACGAAGCTAAACTCAACGGTAAACGTGTGGGAGATTTTATTTTGGCTCCGGGTTGGACAAATTATCAAAAACGCGTGCAATATCAAACCTATGACATAACAGAGTTATTGTCGAAAAATAACGTCCTTACTGTCGGTGTGGGTAACGGTTGGTTTTTGGGACGTATATCAAAAAACATAAAAGAAAAGCCTGACACTCCGCTTCTAATATGTGCTGTTGAAATAGAATATGCAAATAACAGCAAAGAAACATTTGTAAGTGATGCAAGCTTTTTGTCTTCTCCTTCCCCTACCCTGTTTAACGATATATACGACGGCGAAACCTACGATGCACGCGAATTTGAATATGCATGGGAAAACGCCGTTGTTGCCGATTATTCAAAGGATGTGTTAATTGAACAGGAAGGCGAAATTGTACGTGAAACAGAAACAATAAAGCCTGTTGAATACATTGTTACTCCAAGCGGCGAACATGTTATTGATTTTGGTCAGAACATGACGGGCTATATTCAATTCACCGTTGAAGGTGCGTCGGGACACGAAGTTGTTATATCTCATGCTGAAATTTTGGACAAACACGGCAATTTCTATACCGAGAATCTGCGTTCTGCAAAAGAGCAGATAAGATATATCTGTAACGGAAAAAAAGAAACATTCAAGCCAAGCTATACTTTCTACGGTTTCAGATACATAAAGCTTGAAAACTGGCCTGCCGATATTGATTTAAACAACTTTACTGCCATAGTCGTACATTCTGACATGAAACGTACGGGTCTTTTTGAATGTTCAAACAAGTTGATAAACCAACTGTTCAAAAACACTTTATGGGGTCAAAAAAGCAACTTTTTAGACGTTCCGACAGACTGTCCTCAGCGTGATGAACGTTTAGGCTGGACCGGCGATGCACAGGTGTTTATCAAAACTGCGTCATACAATTATAACGTTGAAAAATTCTTTAAAAAATGGTTGCATGATTTAGCTTCAGAACAGCTTGACAACGGCGATGTACCTTATGTTGTGCCTAATACATTATACCGATACAGTTCGGCGGCATGGGGCGATGCGGCGGTTATTTGTCCGTGGCAGATATACCTCACCTATAACAACAAGGATATTTTACGCGACCAGTTTGAAAGCATGAAAAAATGGGTTGAACGTATACGCAACGACGGTGATACTGAATTTTTATGGAATACCGGCAATCATTTCGGCGACTGGCTGTCGAAAGACGCTGTTCCCAATGAGACAAATTTCTACGGCGGAACAAATATTACCTATATAGCTTCCGCTTTTTATGCATATTCAACCTCATTGCTTATCAAAGCCGGCAAGGTGCTTGGTAAGGACATGACAGAATACGAAAATTTATATAAAAACATTGTGAAGGAATTCAAAAAAGCCTTTATTTCCGAAGACGGCAGTGTTATTATCAACACTCAAACCGCAAATATTCTGGCATTGAAATTTGATTTGTGCGACAATAAAGCCATTGTTGCAAAGCATCTGGCTGAACTGATACAGAAAAACGGCAACAAACTTTCCACAGGTTTTGTCGGCACGCCGTATCTGTTACACGTATTGTCCGACAATGGTTATTCCTCCCTTGCATACACACTCTTATTGAGCGATGCAAATCCGTCATGGCTGTATCAGATAAAACGCGGTGCAACCACTATTTGGGAACACTGGAACGGCATAAACGAAAACGGAGACACTTTGAACCCACGCATGAATTCATACAATCACTATGCGTACGGCTCTGTTGTGGATTGGCTGTATGGCGTCATGGCAGGAATAAACACCGACGAGAACAATCCCGGCTTTAAACACATCATATTTAAGCCTGTTACAGATGAACGCATTGATTTTGTGCGTGCATCTATCGACACAAGATACGGCGTTGTAGCATCGGAGTGGAAACGCTCTGATAGCGGTGATATTGAGTATATCTTCAATGTGCCGGTTGGTTGCAGTGCAACTGTTATTTTAGGCAACGATCAATATGAGGTTGGCAGCGGAGAACACAGATATACTAAATAAGTGTAAATCCCAATATATCATATACTTTGTTATTTTAGTTAAAAAAATGAGGGCTATAGCAAATTATTTTGCTACAGCCCTTTCTTTTTGTTCTTATTTACTTAAATAAAATGCCTTATAGCCTTTATATGCCATATACACATCTGTTTTTGCAGAAATTTCAAACGGTGAATGCATTGACAAAATCGGCACGCCGCAATCTATAACATCTATATTCAAATTTGCAACATACTGTGCTATCGTTCCGCCTCCGCCGCCGTCAACCTTGCCAAGCTCGCCTGTTTGCCAAACAACCTTTGAATCGTTAAACAGTTTAACAACTTTACCCACAAACTCCGCATTTGCATCGCTTGAGCCGCTTTTTCCTCTGGCACCGGTATATTTGGTTATTAACAATCCCTTTCCTGCATACGCACTGTTGCCGGGTTCGGTAACGCTGTCATACGTAGGGTCAACTGCCGCACCTACATCCGCCGACAGGCATTGAGTATTTGTCAAAATTCTGTTAAGCTTTATTAAATCGCAGCCGCCACACTTTTGTGCAATTTCCGCAACTGTATATCTGAAAAACGCAGACTTCATACCGGTGTTGCCCATTGAGCCTATTTCCTCTTTATCAATCAAGAGGCAAACAGCTGTTTTATAAGGATTTTCAACCTCCAACACAGCCTGCAATGCCGTATATGCACACACGCGGTCATCCTGAGCATAGCTGCCTATGAATGCTCTGTCCAGTCCGACATCCGATGCTTTAAACGCAGGTACAATTTCTATTTCAGCAGTGAAAAAGCTGTTTTCGTCAATACCGTATTTATCGTTTAATAACTTTAAAATGTTAAATTTAACATTTTCACTGACTTCATCATCGCCTATACCGTAGCCGCCGAACAGTATTCTTAACGCCTCGCCCTCAACAGCCTGATACATAGGTTTTTTCATCTGGTCGTCGGCAAGATGCGGAAGAAGGTCGGTTATTGTGAACACAGGGTCGTTTTCATCTTCACCGATAACAATATTTATCATTTCGCCGTCAGTTTTATGTACAACACCGTGCAACGACAGCGGTATCGCTGTCCACTGATATTTTTTTATCCCGCCGTAATAATGTGTTTTCAAAAATGCCATTGAATTTTTTTCATACAACGGATTCTGCTTCAAATCCAAACGCGGTGCATCTATGTGTGCACCCACCAAATTAAGGCCATTTTCTATATCCTCTGTTCCTATAACAGCAAGAAGTATATTTTTATTGCGGTTTATCACATACACTTTATCTCCGGGTTTTAATGTGTCAAAGCTGTCGAGCTTTGAAAATCCTGCTTCTATTGCTAATTTTTCCGACAGAGACGTTGCTTCTCGTTCGGTTTTGGCATTGTTCAAAAATGCTTTATACCCCTGTGAAAAGTCGCTTACAGCTGTCATTTCATCGCTATCGACAATTTTATACACAGGTTCTGATTTTATCGTTAATTTTTCATACAATTCTTTATCGCTCATATTTCTCTCCGTTAATTATTTTTATTTAAAAATTCTGTTAATTTATCTGTTTCGACGCCTGCCAAAAGCACTATACCGACGCCATGAGTATCGTTAAAGTTAGGCAAAAGTTCATATTTATAATAGTCAGGTATAAACGAAAATTCCGAACCGCGACACACGCCGTATACATTGCCCGATGCATCAACGCTTGTTTTTGAAAGTGCCGTCCAGCCTTTATACACAGCTTTGATATACTCATCAGTGTTGTCTGTAAGCCAACCAAAACGGATGCCTCTTGAAAATGAATATATAAACATTGACGTACATGATGTTTCAGGATATGACTCCAAATCGTTAACCACTTGATGCCACATTCCGTTTTCGTCCTGATATTTTAAATATCCGCTGCACAATGTTTTGAACATATCCAACAATTGAGGTCTTAACTCATGCTCCTGCGGCAACACCTCCAAAAGTTCCGACAGTGAAAAACCTACCCAGCCGTTACCTCTGCCCCACGGCACAAACGTTGCTGTGTCATACGTAAAGTCGTAAACGTGGGACATAAGATTTTCTTCCGGCATAAACAGCTTTTTCTTAAAGCCCAAAAACTGTTTTGCAGCATCGTTTACGTATCTTGCGTCCCCTGTTAATTTATAATATCTGCAAAGGAACGGAACGCTCATGTATAAATCATCAGCCCACATTGTGTCTTCATGGAAGGTGTGCATAAGATTCTTTCTGAAGAAGGTGCCGTCCTCCAAACGGATTTGCTTATTGCTTATATAATCTGCTATATAATCCGCTATTTCCTTTGAGTAAGGTATATCAAAATACTTTGCAACTTCAAGCATCAAAGAGCCGAATGAACCGCAATCGTCCAAACTGTCAATACTTGTTAACAGGTGATGGATAGGTGTTGCTCCGCCATATTGCTCTTTATCCCACATTGCATAGTCAAATGTATCGCAGGTAAGCTGAACATGGCTTTTTACATATTCCTGCAATTCGGTTGAGTTCAACGCCTTTGCGGCATGAAGCATGCCGTACAGCGTTACGCCCAGCGGATAATTCCATAATCCGTACAAGTTATTATCGTTATACGGACGGATAACCGTATTCGGTTCATCAAGACGCCAAAAGCATCCGCCGTTATTGTTCTGAGCTACACGACGCATATTTGTTACCGCCGGTATATCAAGAGCGATGCTGTTGTCAAACGTGCCAAGATATATCCATTTTTCCTTTGAACCGTGAACGTTGCACGGATTTATAAATTCAACATTGTCTATACTTAGTTCATAGCCCCAACCTGCTGCACTTTCAGACTTCACAATTACATCCTGTTTGCCGAATCTGATATTGATATCTATTGTTGAATCAGCATCTTTATCGGAAAAATACACCATGTCCGAACCTATGAAAACAGATATTTTGCCTTTATTTTTAATGTGCATTTTATATGCTGTATTTTTTGCGTTGTTGAAAAACGCTTTCGTCCAGCCAAGAGCATACACATCGGGTTTTTCGCCGTAAAGTCTTTCAAAGCAACCCATCGCCCGATGTTTGCTGTCCCATTTATTTTCAGGAAACCATTTCAAGCCCGTCTCCTGCTCAGATGTTCCCAATGCAAGATCCGGCGTTGTTTTATCGTCTACTATTTCGGAATATATCCAACCCTCCTGCCCCTCTCTTTCAGAGGTCGGCATCCAAAGTGTGATAGGGTGTTTGCCCAACCACGAACCAAATTTGCCTCCAAAACCGGCTTTTGTCTTCTTAAAACAAATAACAAAATTGTTCCAGCCTTTTTTCAAAGACATATCTACAGTGGTTTTTTGGTGGCTGTATCTTTCACGGAATATATCCGATTTATACACCTGCTCATCGTTTAACCACATTGTCATTGGACCGTAGCAGTTAACAGTCCAACGCATAGCAAAACCGTCGGTCTGAGAATAGTATTTTGCCCATGCCCAAACGCAGTCTTTATCCTTTGAATCGGGAAACACCTTGTTAAGGTCTATTTCATATCGGTAATCCTTTGCTTTAACTATACCCGCCGTGTTATACGCTTTATACACATATGCATGTGCGGGATTATCTCCCATAAATTTTCTTGCAACCGTGTTCATAAGGCGTTTGGTATCGTCGCCGCAACGGGTATATATACTGTTTATATCGTCAAAATAATAAGACATTTATGTCCTCCTATGTATTTAGTTATTCACTCTGTTGGCACGTTCCATTTTACGGTATTTTAATGGACGCATGCCTGTGTGTTTTCTGAATATATCATTGTATCTCTGTTGACTTGAAAAGCCTACCGACAATGCCACATCGTTCACACGCATATCCGTGTTTGCCAACAGCTCCTTTGACGCCTCTATACGCACCTTCAAAAGATAACTTTTCGGACTGATATTAAATTCGTCTTTAAAGGTGTGGGCAAAGTAGCTCTCGCTCAGATATACACATTTTGACACATCGGAAAGAGACAGCTCTTTATCATAGTTATTGTCTATATAATCTTTTGCAATATGCAAAAGTTCTTTCAGCTTCAGACTATGATTATTAAAAGGCTGATCGTATTCCATTCGTAAAGTTCTGGAGAGCAACACAAAAAGCTCCATTATTAACAAATAGCTTAAAAAATCGCCCCATATTTGCTGTTTATCCTGTTCGCGTTGGATTCTGTTCATAACAGTTACAAAATCATTTTTCTTGCTCAGCTTAAGATGCACAAAAGCACGTGAACGGTCGTTATTTAAAAATTCTATAAAATCGGAAATTGACGTTTCTGTGCTTGTAATTCCGTGAGATTCAAATTTAAAGCTTAACACTATAAATTCAAAAGTTACCTCGGATTTTACAACAAATTTATGCCATTGACCCGGTTTTATTATTAAAACATCGTTTGGCGACATTGTTACATCCGTTCCGGCAACATTAAACACAGCGTTACCCTTTTTAACATATACCATTTCGTAGTGATCATGCTTACTGGCTGTCATTTCCCAGCTGTTATCGCATATTCTTTCAAGTGCTTTAACAATTACCGGCATTGTATCTTGTTTATTTATAAAACTTCCCCATGCTTTTGGCAAATTTTGCTGATCACTCATTCCGACTAACCCCCTATTAATTCATTTAATGATTATAAAAATCCAACTTATAAAGTATTATACAATAACATTTTTTATTTTTCAATGTTTATTAATAACAAAAAACGTGTGTTGTTTTTATAACATTTGATTTTAAATTCTGTCTCACACAAACTTTTTTCGCCTTATATAAAAAACGCCAAAAATCAAGATTACTTGTTTAAGGCGTTTTTTTTATTGCAATTATTTACTCGCCAAGCGAAATGATTATAGTTTTTTCATGCTTTGATCTATATCTTCCAAAATGTCTTCAACATTTTCAAGTCCTACGGAGAATCTTATAAGTCCCGGATTTATTCCTGCTTTTATAAGCTGTTCATCAGTCAACTGACGGTGTGTTGCACTTGCAGGATGAAGCACGCATGTTCTTATATCGGCAACATGCACTTCTTTAGATGTCATCTTCAAGCCGTTTATGAAATCTGCCGCCTTTTTACTTCCGCCTTTTATAGATACCGATATTACACCGCTTGTGCCTTTAGGCAGATATTTTTTAGCAAGCTCATAATACTTGTCGCCTTCCAAACCCGGATATGTTACACTTTCAACTTTATCCGACGCAGCAAAGTATCTTGCAACTTTTTCTCCGTTTAAACAATATCTTTCCATTCTTAACGGCAATGTTTCCAAACCGAGATTTAACAAAAACGATGAATGAGCGGCAGGATATGCACCAAAGTCTCTCATAAGCTGCATTCTTGCTTTGATTATGTATGCCATATTTCCGAATTCTTTTGTGTAGACAATACCGTGGTACGATGTATCAGGTTCTGTGAATTCAGGGAATTTGCCGTTTGTCCAGTCAAAGTTACCGCTGTCTATTATAACTCCGCCAATTTGAAGAGCGTGTCCGTCCATATATTTTGACGTTGAATGAACTACTATATCTGCTCCGAATTCAATAGGACGGCACAAAAACGGCGTTGCAAATGTGTTGTCCACAATAAGCGGAATATTATTTGCATGTGCAACCTTAGCATATCTTTCTATATCAAACACAGACAGTGTAGGATTTGCCAAAGTTTCACCGAAAATTAATTTTGTGTTCGGCTTAATTGCGTTTTGTATTGTTTCATCATCAGCATCGTTATCTATAAATATACATTCAATACCAAGTTTTTTCAGCGTATAGGCAAACAAATTTACCGTTCCGCCATATACCGACGCCGAGCAAACAAAGCTGTCTCCGGCATGACATAAATTAAGTATTGACAACAACGACGCAGCCTGTCCCGAAGATGTGCACATTGCACCAACACCGCCTTCCAAAGCCGCTATTTTCTGTTCTACAGCGTCTGTGGTAGGGTTTGAAAAACGCGAATACATATGTCTGTTAGGCAAGTTAAACAAATCAGCTATCTGTTCTGTGCTGTCAAAAACATATGTTGTGCTCTGACAAATAGGTACAACTCGCGGTTCTCCGTTTTTTGGTGTGTAGCCTTCGTGAAGACATTGTGTTTCAATTCTCATTTTATATTGTCCTTTCTTTTATGATTATCAATTAAATATCTGTCCAAGCCAATTACGGCAAGCAACAGTCCATTGTGCGGCGTGCGGATTTTCTTCAAAAGCAAGACCTAACCCGTGTCTGCCGCTTGGATACACGTGCAGTTCATACGGAATTTTATGCTTTCCCAACGCACTTGCCAGCATGAGTGAATTTTCAACCGGCACGGCATTATCATCGGCGGTATGCCAAATAAATGTCGGCGGCGTGTTGTCATGCACATTCTTTTGAATGGACATAAACTCTATCATATCCTCTTTCGGATGATTACCCAAAAGAATCTTTTGTGTAAGCGAATGAGTGAACTCACCCATATCCACAACAGGGTAACCCAATATGGCAAAATCAGGTCGGCAATCTATTAAATCAACATCGTCTATTTCATCATAGAATTTTTTATTGTAATGTACCGCCAGACTTGCCGCCAAATGTCCTCCGGCAGAAAAGCCCATAATGCCTATTTTATTGGGGTTATAGCCGTAATCGCCGGATTTGCTTCTGGCAAGTCTTACAGCTCTTACAGCATCCGAAATCTGCTCCGGATGCATAGACGGTTTAATGCGGTAATTAAGCACAAATGCATGTATGCCTATGCTGTTTAACCACAACGCAACGTCTTTGCCCTCATGCTCCGCCCTTTTGGCATACGCACCGCCCGGACAAATAACTATGCATATCTCTCCGTTTGATTCATAATAATCCATACTCGGTATAAACTTACCTCTGTTATGCGGTATTTTACTCTCCGGGTACAAATTCATACCGATTCACCTACTTAGCAAGAAATTTATCAAAGCTTTGCACTAAAGAAGCAAATTTTGTTTTCTTCATAATAAATTCAATATGCGAATTATAAGATATTGCATAATTTCTCGCATCTAAATCTATAAGCTCGATATTTACATCTTTATCCGACGTTATGCCTCTGAATTTTATGGCAGCCACTTTTTCTCCGAGCGGTTGTCCGGCATATTCTTCGTCGGAAGACAGAGATATAATAGCCTGATATATTTTTTCTTCATCAGGCACTTCTTTACCGTTAAAGGTATATTTTATGGTGTCTTCATCAATATGGTTTATATCCAACACATAATTCTTGCCGTCTGTGTTTATGCTTACCTGATTAACATTGTTAACATATACCAAAAGCGGCATTTTTGTTACAAGATCGTATTCGTTTGCGTTTATAAAATCAAATGTCTTCTCCGGTGCAACATATATATACGGAGATGTATTTGTTTTAACGTATATCTTTCCGTTATCGGTTTTCCCTAACTGCATCACCTGCTCCGGTGCATCGTCATACGATATTGTTATTGTTTGAGAATCTGCGTCTATGCCGTATTTTGCGTAATCGGTATCTTTAATATATTTTTCGTATTTTATCTCACTTAGAGGCACCAAAAGCGAAAGCTCTATTTTTGTATCAACAGCATTATAAACGTTTTGGTACGGTTTTGTCAAACGCCACACGGTAAAAGAATCCACGTCAACTGCGTCTTTCTTTGCGTTTGATATGATTTCCAGCTCTTTTCTGCTGTTTCTCTTTATATTCAGCTTTGATATATTTTGAAAATCTATAGTCAAAGGTGTGAGATTGTTATATGTTTCACGCGGTTGCATAAGCGTTTCAACTTTATAGTTATATATTGTATAGATATTTTCGTCGCCGTTTTTAACTATAAAGTAATCGCCGACGGTAGGAGATTTATACCCAACGGTAAAATCATATTTTTCGCCGTTTTTACACGTTATAGCAAACTTTGCCCTTGGATTATTCAAACCGTATGATTCATTTGTTTTATCGTCCTCTTTCTTTATTACCGATACAATAACCGATAAATCCGATACAAGCGTGTCGATATTATTTTGTGAAAGTTCGTCCGCTTCGCATCCTTCGGACGTCCACAAACCGTCTGAATTTCTTTCAAAGTAGAAATTTTCACCGTTTTCAATATCAATACGCACAATATCGTCGGCAGACAAACGCAAAACGTCGTAGTTTTGATTTGTTGCGGAGGAGTCTGTATTATCGTTGTCTCCGACGCGATCGTTCAACAACAGCACACACGCCAACGCCAGCAGTGCAATAACCGATGCAAGAATGATTAGTTTAATTTTCTGATTCATATTTTATTTCTCCCAAACATTTATGCGTTTCTGCGTTTAAGCCAAACAACAATACCTATAATCAGAATTATAACAGGTATAAGCAGGAAGCTATATAAAATGTACTTCTGATGCGACGGTGTAACCTCCACAAGCATATTTGATGAAAGCTTTTTGGATGAAATTGCCGTTTCGTCCTGTTGACCTGTCATTTCGAGCATACCGTTCAAATAAATTTTGAAATTGTCAAAGCCGTATGCCAACTCAATTTCGTCCGGATTTGCGGTTATAAACATCATATCACCCGTAACTATGAGCGATGAACTTGTTCCCGGCACATTGGATTCTTTGGTGGAAACAGCACTGAGAACAAACGGACCTTGTCGGTCGTCTGAAGCAGGTTCGGATTCGGTGTCCGCACCCAAAAACGGTTTTGAATATGAATTATCGGAGCTTGACAAAAGCGGCGTAACCTCACATGCACTCAGTTGGTCGGCTATAACGTTCAGACTCTTTGAATAGTAATACACCACCGAGCCGTTTGCAGCATTAATGTCTTCCGTTATGCTTGTGTCTTCAATAACCGCACGGTTAAGATTATTAAGTGCTGTGATTATCCTGTTGCTCTTTTCGGGATTTTCAAACACAACATCATTATTAACCTCTATTCCCCATTCTCTTATGAACGCAGTCAGGTTAGGCAAATTTTGCTGCAATGAATTCAAGTGGATTTGTCCGTTGCCGCCTTTTGCAAAGAATGCGTCCAGCTTAGTTATGTCGCCTACAGAAAAATCTCTGATAGGATTAATGATGGATATTATGCTTGCATCTTCCGGAATATCGTTTAAGGTTATATCCAGATCTTCCGTTTCAAAGTTGGCGTCGTTTAAATATTGCTTTGCACCGTCCGCCGCCGTTTCACCGTGTCCTGTTATAAAGTACACCTTGAAATTTGAGTCATTCAAGATATATTTAAGAGTAGACGTTAATTTCTTCTCCGCTTTGAAACCGGTTATCTGACTTTGCTGATAATTAACGTCATACAAATCGTCGAGCGTCAACACTTTAAAGCGTTCTCCGGCATCTACAATAACAGAATATCTTGTTATGGTCTGCCCCGGCTGCACATATTTGCTGCCAAAGCTTGGGTCATCGCTTAAATCTACGCTTTTTATATGTATATTGGAATTAAGCTTTGCGTATTTATCCAATATCTCTCTTACCGGAACAAAATATTCATAGCTGCTTTGCTCCAAATCGCTTGCTGTTATGTATATTGTTGTGGGTATATCGTAATCTTTAAGAAATTCTTTTGTGGTATCGGTTATTTCATACATCTTCTGCGTTGTCATATCCAGCTTTATATCAAACTTTTTTACGATAAGGCTTGTGAATACATTCACTAAAATAACAACCGCCAAAAACAGTGCGAAAATTGCGTATGCACCGGCACCAAACTTATATCTGTTCTTCATATTAAACCTTCCCTTCTGTAATTTTTATCTCCAGCGTCTTGATTCTATTTTAGACACAGTTGCAAAAAGCAATACTGCCATAACACTGAGATAATAAACTATAGGTTCTATATTTAAAATGCCGTATGCAAAATCGCTGAATTTATTAAGGGGTATCAAATAGTCCAATATTTTAACGGCAATATCGTTAGTTATAGTATTGCCCACCATAAAGCCCAGAAACAACATAACAAGTATAACGCCGTATGTTGTTATTGCCGCAATTATCTGGCTGTCTGTAAGTGAAGACATAAAGCAGCCTATTGAAACTATGCTTCCCGCAAAGAATAAAAATCCGATATACGCACTTATAATTTCTGCTATCGACAATTTTCCGTAAAACGATTCTACGAACGGAAAAATAGCGGTTATCAGCAATGCAATTGAAATAACGCCCATTGCGGCAAAAAATTTGCCCAATACGATAGACGTTACCGACACCGGCGATGTTAACAACAGCTGATCGGTTTTTTGATGACGTTCTTCGGCAAACAATCTCATTGTTATTATCGGAATTACAAACAGTGAAAATGTTAAAATGCTTTGGAAAAACATATTCATATTCATTTCGCCGTTTAAAATGTTATATGTAAAGAACAGCACAGCAGAAATAACAAGGAACAAGGCTAAAAATATGTATCCTAACATTGAGTTGAAATATGCGTTTAATTCACGCTTAAATATTGCTTTCATTGTCAGAGTCCTCCTTGTTATCGTCTTTTTGCGTTGCATTTGTCTCATCTGTTGCGTCTGTCTCGTCCTGGTTCTCAACGTTTACCAATTTCAAGAACGCATCTTCCAAAGTTGCCATCTTTTTATCAAGCTTAAGGATAGGTGTTTGGTTCTGAGCCAGCGAAACGGATATGTTTTTGGTTACATCTGCCTCAAACTCAGGCTTAACCTTTAGCAAAAATTCACTTTCGGTATCGGAATCCGACGAAACAGTTTCAATGCTTTCTATATTTTCAACGCTGCTTAGCGTATCCAATGCCGTTTGTGCGTTTGCGGCAACCTTTATTTCTATTTGTATCTCTTCGCTCATGGACTGCTCTAAGTTTTTGGTTGAGTCCTGTGCAACAATTTTACCTTTATTTATTATAATAACACGCTCGCACACCGCACTTATCTCGGTTAAAATGTGTGAACTTAATATTACGGTGTGTTTTTCTCCCAATTGTTTTATGACATCACGTATCTCTATAATCTGCTGAGGATCCAGACCGACTGTAGGCTCATCAAGTATAAGCACCTGAGGATCACCGAGCAAAGCCTGTGCAAGACCTACTCTCTGTTTATATCCCTTAGACAGATTTGCAATACGTCTGTTTTGAACATCTGTTATTTTTACCTTATCCATAACCGACTGTATGTGTTTTTCTTTATTATCTGTTTTTATCTGCTTTAGATCATAGACAAAATCCAGATATTCTTTAACAAGCATATTGGAATACAAAGGAGGTAATTCCGGCAAGTAACCTATTTTACGTTTAACGTCATACGGTTTTTCCAAAATATCGTCTCCGTCAATTTTAACGTAACCGTCTGTTGCCGATATGTAACCTGTTATTATATTCATAGCCGTGCTTTTTCCCGCTCCGTTAGGACCCAAAAAGCCTACAACTTCGCCCTTTTCAACGGTAAAGCTGACGTGATCCAACGCAAGCTTATCGCCGTACGATTTAGTTAAATTACAAATTTCTATCATTCTTATCAACTCCCGTTTTATTGATCGCTACTCCTGCATGCGTATTGCAACCGAAAGTTCCTCAAGCTGTTTTTCGTCAACTTTATCCGGTGCGTTTGTCATAAGCTCCGATGCATTTTGCACTTTAGGGAATGCTATGACATCACGTATGCTGTCTTCACCCGCAAGCAGCATTACTAATCTGTCAAGACCGCACGCCAGTCCGCCATGAGGCGGTGCTCCGAATTTTAATGCGTCTATTAAGAAACCGAAGCGTGCCTGTGCATCGTCTTGTGTAAAGCCCAGCTTTTCAAACATAATTTCCTGCATTTGGCTTGTGTGTATTCTGATGCTTCCGCCGCCTACTTCATAACCGTTCATAACAATATCGTATGCCTTTGCACGAACCTTTGAAGGATCTGTATCTAACAGCTTTATATCCTCGTCCATAGGTGCTGTGAACGGATGATGCTTTGCAACATAGCGTTTTTCCTCTTCGTCATACTCAAAAAGCGGAAAATCTATCACCCAAAGCAGGTCAAATGTGCCTTTTTCTATCATATCAAACTTTTTGGCAAGATGCACTCTCAACGCTCCCAAAGCGTCAAACACAACGTTATCCGCATCTGCAACAAACAACAATATATCGCCCGTTTCAGCATCGCACGCTTTGGAAAGAGAAGCGATTAACTCATCAGTCAAAAATTTATTGAACGATGATTTAACGCCTTCGGCTGTTAATGACATCCAAGCCAGACCTTTTGCACGATAAGTCTTTACAAATTCAACCAAAGCATCTATTTCTTTTCTTGAAAGGCTTGATGCTTTTCCTTTAAGGTTTATTCCTCGAACACTTCCGCCGTTTTGTACAGCATCGCTGAACACTTTAAATTCACTGTTTTTTACAACGTCCGACACATTTATAAGCTCAAGTCCAAAACGCGTATCAGGCTTGTCCGAACCGTATCTTGACATAGCTTCGTCATAAGGTATACGCTTGAAAGGAGTTTGAATGTCCATACCCATAACGGTTTTGAATATATGCTTGAACATACCCTCTGTCATTGCCATAACATCTTCACGTTCAACGAACGACATTTCGGTATCTATCTGGGTAAATTCCGGCTGACGGTCTGCACGCAAATCTTCATCACGGAAACATTTCACTATTTGATAGTATCTGTCCATGCCCGACATCATCAAAAGCTGTTTGTAAAGCTGCGGGCTTTGCGGCAATGCATAAAATTTGCCGGGATGCACGCGGCTTGGCACAAGATAGTCTCTTGCACCTTCAGGTGTGCTTTTTGTAAGCATCGGTGTTTCTATTTCCAAAAATTCATTGGAATTAAGATACTCTCTTGCAGCTTGTGCAATTTTA
>CAJOGA010000027.1:19401-20461 GCA_905233855.1 uncultured Clostridia bacterium | reverse complement strand
GAAAAATTGCGTATTTTTTCTTGTCGTGTTTTTGACATCAGTTAACCTCCAAAACCCAAACGTGAGTAATAATTATGTATTGGGTAATACTAATATCGATAAGCATAAATAAAGATAGTAGTATTATAACACAAAAAACATATTTTGTCAGCAATTTTTTTACAACTATTTTATAAAAGGAGAAATAATATATGATTGGAGTTATATTAAGCGTAGTAGCCGGAGCGGCAATGAGCTTTCAGGGCGTTATAAATTCCGGGCTCGGCAAGCAGATAGGCACCTACGAAGCAAACGCATTTGTCCAAGGCACTGCATTTATACTCGGCATTATTGCCATGCTGATACTTGGTAAAGGCGATATAAAATCCGTTTTAGCGGTGAACAAGATATACTGGCTCGGCGGCGTGCTTGGGCTTATCATAACCATCACCGTTATGTTGGGTATAGGCAAGCTGAGTCCTACTCAGTCCATTGCGATAATTTTAATTTCACAGCTTCTTGTGGCGGCATTAATTGATGCTTTCGGATTGTTAGGTCAGGAAAAAGTGCCGTTTGTATGGACAAAATACCTCGGTTTGGCATTAATGATAATAGGCGTTATTGTGTTTAAAATCAATAAAAATGCATAGCAAAAAGGGCTGTGGAGTTCGATTGCTCCACAGCCTTTTTCATACTTCCTGCTCTTTTTTATTGCGGTAGCGGAAAAGTGCTATAAATACAGATGCTAAATTTAATGTTTCCGCAACCAAACCGCCTATTGACATATTTATATAATTATACACCATCCACAGCGGCGAAGAAATCCAAAGGACTTTGCGTGCCTTTTGTGCGTCATCAATATAGTAACCGACAGTTTGTATACAGCAACCCAACATAGGAAACAGTCCTGTCCGGCCTTCGCCCGCCAGCATCGTTGAGACAATATACAAAACGATAAACACCAATATCCACGCTTTGCTGCTTGCCCACGCTTTATTTTTATAATAAAACACCACGGACCTTAAACATGACAATATATTAAGAACAGCACCGGTGTATGCACCCAAAAGCAAAAAATGCA
>CAJOGA010000027.1:0-19327 GCA_905233855.1 uncultured Clostridia bacterium | reverse complement strand
CAAAGCCTAATATTTGTGCAAACAAATACATTTTCTCTACCTCCGTATTGCAGTCTACTATAAAACGGACATGCTGTCAACAAAACTGACGTTTTTATTTCAATTTAGATTTAAACATCACGGCAAACAGGTAACCAAACACTATAACGGCACTTATACCTGCCGCAGTTGCTGTCAGTCCGCCTGTTAATGCACCGAATAATCCATATTTTGCCACGCCTTCCGCCGCACCTTTTGCCAAAGAATATCCAAAACCCGTAAGAGGTATGGTTGCCCCTGCACCGGCAAAGTCTACCAGCGGTTTATATATTCCCATAAGCGACAGTGCAACACCTATCACAACAAATAATACCAATATCCTTGCCGGAGTAAGTTTTGTTTTGTCGATAAGAATCTGACCTATTGTGCAAATTATGCCGCCCACAACAAACGCTTTTACAAATTCCACTATGCATCATCCTCCTTTCAACCGTTACATTTCAATAGCAACCGCATGTGCTATCGACGGTATCGTTTCGCCTTGCTGAAGAGTCATTGTATTCATCAACGCACCTGTCGCCACCAAAAGTATTTTGCTTAGCTTGCCGGTTGTCAATTGATTGTATAAATATCCGCAAAAAACGCTTGCACAACAGGCACAACCGCTGCCGCCCGAATGTACATCCTGCTTTTCGGCATCAAAAATCAACACGCCGCAGTCTTTATGGTTATTCAGCTCACTTCCGCCCGTTTCTTTCTTGAACAAATCGTGCAGAATATCGCTTCCTGTTATACCCAAATCTCCCGTAATCACCAGATCATAATATGACGCGTCCCTGCCGGTATCGTTAAAATGTGTTATTATCGTGTCAAATGCCGCCGGTGCCATGGCAGAACCCATGTTATTTGCGTCGTTTATGCCCATATCCACTATTTTACCCACTGTTGCGTGCGTTATTTTAGGCCCCGGCCCGTTTTTTGATACTATTGCACAGCCCGAACCCGTAACAGTCCATTGCGACGTCGGCGTACGCTGTCCGCCGTATTCCAACGGAAAACGAAATTGTTTCTCCGCAGAGCAAAAGTGGCTTGACGTTAATGCCGCAACATTTACCGCAAAGCCGCCGTCAATCATAATCGACGACAAAGACAGTCCTTCAACCATTGTTGAGCATGCTCCGAATATCCCGAAAAACGGTATGTTTGTATCTCTTGTGCCGTAGTGTGTGCCCACACATTGATTTAGCAAGTCGCCTGCAAACATATAGTCAATATCCTGATTTCTTAATCCGTGTTTGTTGAGTGTTTTCTGAAATGCCATTGTTTGCAGTTTGCTTTCGGCACTTTCCCACGATTTTTCGCCGCAATATTCATCTTCAACTATTTGGTCAAAATAACTCCCGAGCGGACCTTCACCTTCTTTTTTTCCAACCACGCATCCGGTTGAAATTATAAACGGAGGCGTTTCGAATTGTATTGTTTGAGCACCTATCTTCTTTGTCATAAAAAGTTCCTTTCAATTGGATTTTTTATTAGTATGCTATTTTAAAAATAATATATGCATAAAAAAACGATGCCATCAAAAATGATTGCACCGTTAAAGGCATAAAAAAAGAGGACTTGCATCCTCTTTTTTTATACAGAATAATTAAAAGACCCTTTTAAACCACGTTTTACACTTTTATAACTAAAAATAAATTACTAATTGATAAAAATTGTATAACCTGAGGTATAATCCATGCCGGAGTAAAGGGATTATCTGTGTTTTTCGAAGCATTCACTGCAATAAACAGGTCTGTCGTTCTTAGGCATAAACGGAACTTTAGCAATAGCTCCGCAATCAGCGCAAGTTACTTCATACATTTCTCTTGCCTGTTTCATGGAATTTTTTCTTGCTATACGGCAATCCTTACAACGAATAGGTTCGTTTTGAAAGCCTCTTTCTGCATAAAATTCCTGCTCGCCTGCTGTGAAAACAAATTCTGCTCCGCAGTCTTTGCACACTAATGTTTTGTCTTCGTACATTGGAAATCCCCTCACTTTAAAGAAAATTGTTATTGAAATTCCTTTACCGTAAAGTTGTAAAGAAATTTATAAAGATAAGCATTTCGCTTATTTTTACCTATTTTTTGTCCGACACTACCGCTTCAAGTTTTCGTCTTATTCTCTGAAGAGCATTGTCTATACTTTTCGGGTTTTTTGAAAGCACCTTTGAAATTTCGTTATATGATTCACCTTTAAGGTAATGTATAAGGACGCAAATTTCAAATTTACTTAATGCTTCCCCTATTTTCAGTTCTATACCGGCAAGATTTTCTTTATCTATAACTATACGTTCCGGGTCATAGTCATAACTTTCTTTCAAAAAATCGATAAGAAGATTATCGCCGTCATCGGACGAGACATTTGTGTTGAACGAAACATACTCATTAAGCGGCATGTGCTTTTGCCTTGTTGCCGTTTTTATAGCGGTGATCATCTGCCTGGTTATACAAACATCCGCAAAAGTTTTAAATGACGAAAGATTGCTGCCTTTAAAATCTCTGACAGCCTTACAAAGTCCTATCATGCCCTCCTGCAATATATCGTCCGGCTCAGCACCAACCAAAAAATATGTTCTTGCTTTACGTTTAACCAAACCTATGTATTTTGCGACGATATATTCCCAAGCATCGCTATTACCTTCCCTTGCCTTAAAGACGATTTCTTCATCGCTTAATCCGTTAAAACCGCAGGAAGAAACCGCAACCGATTGCATTACCGACTTCTCCTTCATTTGATACATCATTATAAACTTTCACATAATATTTTTCTACATGCTCAATTTTACACTCTATTTAGTTATATGTCAAGTGTTTTTGTAAAAATATTACAATAATTTATCTTATATTTACATCTGTACCGTCAAAAAGACAATTTAATCAATGAATTTTAATAATCTTTGCTTTATTATATTTTTCGTTTTTTGTTTTATTTCCAAATAAATTGACGAATTTTTGCATTTCCATAACTGCTAACGGAACGAGCGACAGCGTTATAACCATTCCCCACTGTTTAAAGGTAAGGCTTACCACTCCAAACAATGACGCAAGCGACGGTATACACACTACAGCAACCTGTAATCCGATACACACCAACGCAGACAAAGTAAGATACTTATTGCCGAAGATACCGATTTTATACAGCGGCTGTTTGCTTCGCATATTAAAAGAATGTATTATCTGCGATATGCTTAAAACCGTAAATGACATAGTTCTGCCAAGTGTGAGGCTGTCAAACACATTTTTACCTATGCTGAATGCAAGCAACGCAAGCATCCCTATCATAAACCCTTCTATGCATATACCGAACCATATTCCTTTTTCAAACAAACCCCGTTTGCGGTCGATAGGACGTTCGTCCATTATATCCGCTTCAGGCTTTTCAACCCCCAATGCAATAGCGGGCAAAGAATCTGTTACTAAATTCACCCACAACAGCTGTATGGCAATCAAAGGTGCCTGCCAGCCGAATAACATGGCAACAAATATGGTTACTATCTCGCCCATATTGCTCGACAACAGAAAATGTATGGCTTTTCTTATATTCGAATATATTCCCCTGCCTTCTTTTACCGCAGACACAATGGTAGCAAAATTATCATCTGTTAAAATCATGTCCGCCGCTCCTCTTGCCACGTCAGTTCCGCTTATTCCCATAGCACAGCCTATATCCGCTGCCTTGAGTGCCGGAGCATCGTTTACACCGTCCCCTGTCATAGCAACTGTTTCGCCTTTTTCCCTGAAAGTTTTAACTATCCTTACCTTATGCTCCGGCGTAACTCTTGCAAACACGGTGCATTTATTTATTATTTGTTTTAATTCTTTGTCGGACAGTTTGTTAAGTTGTTCTCCGGTCATTGCCGTATCTCCGTTTTTAAATATGCCCACATCTTTCGCTATCGCCGTTGCGGTTTCTATATGGTCGCCCGTTATCATAACAACCTTTATTCCGGCATTTGTACAAGTGTTTACCGCACTTTTCACCTCCGGACGAGGCGGATCTATCATGCCTATAAGTCCTGCCATTTTAAGATTTGACTCTAAGTTTTCAGGCAAAAACTCTGTGTCAAGATACGCTACCGCAATCACTCTCAAAGCGTTTTGTGCCATTTGTATATTCCTATCGAGTATTTTTTTTCTTTCGGACACGCTCATATTGCATTTCTTTACAAGCACATCGGGTGCACCTTTTGCAACTATGCGAAAGCCGCCGGGTATCTTATGAACCGTTGTCATAATTTTGCGTGATGAATCAAACGGTATTTCCTTTATACGTCTGAATTTTTTATCCAGTTGATTTTTATTCAATTTTGCCTTCTCGCCGGCGTTGATAATTGCGTTTTCGGTAACGTCTGCATTATTGCTGCACAGCATTGCAAGCTCCAAAACAAAATCTTTGTCTCCTTCAATATCGGTAACCGTCATTTTATTTTGCGTCAGCGTACCCGTTTTATCGGAGCATATAACGGTTGCGGAACCGAGGGTTTCCACAGCCGGAAGCCGGCGTATGATGGCGTTGTTTTTTGCCATTTTCTGCACACCCAACGCCAGCATTATTGTAACTATAGCAGGTAAACCCTCAGGTATGGCGGCTACTGCCAGACTTACCGATGTCATAAACATATCAAAAACACGAATATGTCTCATTACACCCATAACAAATATCACCGCACATATAATCAAAGCACCTGAGCCCAAAATTTTACTTGTCTGTGCCAGCTTTTGCTGCAGAGGTGTTTGAGAATCATCCTCCGATATAATAATTTTAGCAATAGATCCAACCTGCGTGTTCATGCCGGTCTCCACAACTATGCCGCATCCGCGTCCGCTATTGACGATTGTGGTTGACCATGCCATGTTTTTAGCATCGGCAACAGCTATATCCTTTTTTAATATTTTGTCAGCATCTTTTTCGACAGACAACGATTCACCCGTCAAGGCTGATTCATCTGTCTTAAAGCCTACGCTTGTTATCAGACGTATATCCGCCGGAACGTATGAGCCTGTCTCCATAAACACAATGTCGCCCGGCACAATGTCCTCCACAGGCAAAGCTGTAATCTTTCCGTTCCGTTTGACCTTCGCCGTGGGTGATGACATCTTTTTCAATGCCTCAAGTGCCTTTTCCGCCTTGCTTTCCTGCACAACGCCTATAGTTGCGTTAAGAATTACTATAAACAATATTATTACAGGATCCACCCAATTTGCGGATCCTTCTATAAGCGACATGGCAAACGACACCGCAGCCGCTATTATTAAAATTACCACCATATAATCACAAAGTTGCTGTGCAAATCTGTATATCAGACTTTTGGTTTTCTTTTCATCTATACTGTTTTTTCCGTACTTTTTTTGTCTTGACAATGCTTCTTTAGCCGACAAACCGTCATTTATCGAAACATCAAGCGCTTTTGCCGCTTCTTCCGCGGACATACTGTGCCAAACCATATTGTTGCATCCAGTCCTTTCTGCTTTTGATATACTAAATTATATTCGTCGGACAAGACAATATGCATCGCCAAATAAAAATGTCAAAATTCATGTGTGCAACGCATATATATATTCTGCAATAATTTGAAAGGACGTGTGTTAATGAAAAAAATATTAACTGTTATGCTCTGTGTCTTCGTTGTGTTATGCAGCGGATGCAAATTCACCAAAGACAAAACAGCCGCCAACATCAACGATACCGAACATGTGCCGGCAACAATTGACGAAATTGCCGCAAAGGATTATTCGTCTCTAAGCAACAACAGCATAGGCTGGGGATTTAAAAAGATAAAAGCGTCTCCTCCCGATATACCCTCAGCAACGCAGGAGCTTTTAGAAAAATACAATGCTGTATATATGGACAAAAACGCCGAAAAAACAATATATCTCACCTTTGACCAAGGCTATGAAGCCGGTTATACGGCAAAAATACTTGACACTCTTAAAAAGCATGATGTTCCGGCGGCTTTCTTTATAACCGGCGGATATTTAAAGTACAGTAAAGACATGGTGGACAGGATTGTTGATGAAGGACACATTGTCGGCAACCATTCCCAGACACATCCAAGCTTGCCTAAGCTTGCCCCTGAAGAAATTGCCGAAGATATGCTTGCATTGGAAAATGATTTTAAAAATTATTACGGCTTTAATATGAAATTCGACCGCCCTCCAAAAGGCGAATACAGCGAACGCACGCTGTCGGTACTGTCCGATTTGGGTTACCGTTCTGTTTTATGGAGTTTTGCTTATATGGATTGGGACGAAAACCGGCAAAAAGGTGTCGATTATGCATATGAGCAAATAATGTCTTATGTACACGACGGTGCCATACTGTTGCTTCATTCGGTGTCAAAAGACAATGCCGACGTGTTAGACAGGGTTATAACCGATTTAAAAGCCGCAGGTTATCGTTTCGGAAGAATTGACGAGATAGAATAACGTGTTTTGCCGCATTTTTTGTAAACAAAATATTAACATGAAAAAAAACACTTTATCTATGCGTTTTTTTATGTTATTATGATAAACAAACGGCATTGAAAGGAATGATGATTATGCTGTGTTCACGTTGCAAAAAAAATGTGGCAACTGTGTTTATGACAAAAATGGAAGGCGACAAACAAATTCACGAAGGATTATGTCTGATGTGTGCCAAAGAATTAGGCATTGCACCGGTTAATGATATGTTGGAAAAAATGGGTATTCGCGACGAAGATCTGGAAATGTTATCTTCCCAGCTGACAGATATGAACAAGCTTATGGAAGAAAACGGTTTTGTTGATCCGGACGATGAAATGACCGACGAAAACGGTGAACCTATAGAAAGCTCCGCTCCTGCGGCTCCGCTTGACTTTATAAAAAATATGTTTAATATGGGTGCCCAAAGCAATGCAAGTGCCGACGAAGGATATGGATCTTCATCAAACAATTCCGACACCCAAACAAAAGACAAAAAACCGCCAATGAAGAAAAAAAGCATATTGGACACATATGCTACCAATCTGACATACAAAGCGGCTTTGGGCGAAGTGGACCGTGTTATAGGCCGGGATAACGAAATTGAACGTACGATACAAATTCTTAACCGGCGTTCAAAAAACAATCCTGTCCTGCTGGGTGAACCGGGCGTTGGTAAAACAGCTGTTGCAGAAGGTCTTGCCGTTCGTATACACGAACGTAAAGTGCCTCCCAAGCTTTTAAACTATCAACTGTACCTTCTGGATTTTACGGCAATAGTAGCCGGAACACAGTTTCGCGGTCAGTTTGAGGCACGTCTCAAAAGCATCATAAACGAGGCATCAAAAGCGGGAAATGTAATTCTTGTAATAGACGAAATACACAATATCGTTGCCGCCGGTGATGCCGAAGGTGCAATGAACGCCGCAAACATATTAAAACCCGCTCTTGCCAAAGGCGATATTCAGATTATCGGTGCAACAACTCTCACCGAATACCGCAAACACATTGAAAAGGATTCGGCGTTGGAACGAAGATTTCAGCCGGTTATAATTGACGAGCCAAGTGTTGAAGACAGCATTGAAATATTACGCGGTATAAAAGATTACTATGAAAAGTATCACAAAGTAAAAATACCCGACAATGTTATTGTATCGGCTGTAAAGCTGTCGGAACGATATGTTACCGAACGCTTTTTGCCCGACAAGGCGATTGATGTTATTGATGAAGCGTGCAGCCGTGTCAATCTTAAAAACAGAGTGCTGTTTGATGTTGCCCTTTTAAAAGAGGAAATAAAAAAGCTGGAGCAGGAAGAAACCGCTTTGACTGATGCACAAAACTACGAAGAGGCGTCAAAAGTTAAAAGCCGTCTTATACAGCTGCAAAACCGTTTGGCTATCGCAACCGCGGAATGTGATAAAATAGAAGTTACCATAGACGATATTGCATCGGTTATTGAAGGCTGGACAAAAATACCGGTACACGCAGTTACAGAGGCCGAAGCCGAAAAGTTACTTTTACTGGAGGAAAGACTTCACCAACGCGTAATAGGTCAGGACAAAGCCATAGACGCCGTATCACGTGCGATACGCAGAGGAAGATCCGGCGTAAACCTGAAAAAACGTCCTGTTTCGTTTATATTTGCAGGACCGACGGGCGTGGGTAAAACCGAGCTTGTTAAAACTATTGCAGAGGCTATGTTTGATACCGAAGACGCTCTGATACGTATTGATATGAGCGAATATATGGAAAAACACTCGGTGTCAAAGCTTATAGGTTCACCGCCGGGATATGTCGGTTATGACGACGCCGGTCAGCTGACCGAAAAAATCCGCAGAAAACCGTATTCCGTCATTTTGCTTGACGAAATTGAAAAAGCACACCCTGAGGTGTTTAACCTGTTTTTACAAATCCTCGATGACGGACGTGTTGCCGACAGTCATGGCAAAATGGTCAACTTTGAAAACACCATTATTATAATGACAACAAACGCCGGCTCCGACCTTCACAACTCCAATCTCGGATTTGTAAGCGATGAACAAAAGGCAACCGACGACCGTGTTTTATCTGCACTGCAGCAACAGTTCCGTCCGGAATTTTTAAACAGAATAGATGAGATAATTGCATTCAGTCTGCTGACGCGTGATGAATTGCTTAAAATAATTGATTTAATGCTAAAAGACGTATCTCTTGCTCTTACGGACATGGGTGCTGAACTGGTTGTTACCGACCGTGCAAAACAATTCATATTAGATCACGGCTATGACGTTAAATACGGTGCAAGACCGTTGAGACGTGCAATACAAACTCATCTTGAAGACGCACTGTCTACCAAGGTTTTAAAAGGAGAAATAATCTCCGGCTCAAAAGTTACAGCTGACGTTTCAGACGATAAAATTACAGTAACCGTATTATAAAAAATTAAGGCTGAAAGATTTTTTATCAAATCAAAAAATCATTCAGCCTTTTTTTGTTAAATTACTCCGCTATCCACACAGTTTTCTATAAATTCCGCAAATAATGCATTTGGCCACGTGAACCATTGTCTGGTAAATTCAAACGGATTATCCACATTAAATCCTTCATGTAAATACCCTGTATCTGCATCGGTGTTTACAACCATATCTATAATTTCCTTCTTTTCTTCATTAGTTGAAGCGGTTATACCCTGCATAACAAGTGCCATATGCCATACATAATTTTCCGGTGTATGATTTGAACCTATGCCCTTGGCAAATTTACCTTCAAAGTAAAACGGATTTTCTTTGCTTAACAAAAATTTTCTCGTGTTTTGATATATTTCATCGTCGATGCCTGCGTATCCGATATATGGGATTGACAAAAGACTTGGTATGTTTGCATCGTCTATCATTGAATAATGACCTAATCCATCGGTTTCACAGGCATATATTTTGCCGTATTTTTCGTGATCTACAATACAGTATTTTTCTATTCCGTCTTTTATTTGTGCTTTTAATGTATCACATTCATCTGCCAAAGAGATGTTGTTACACACTTCTCTGAGCATTTCGGACATATACCCCAGCACAACACATGCAAACATTTCCGAAGCTGTAAGATAACCGTATATGCATCTGTCATCGCTCGGACGGAATCCCGACCACGTCATACCTGTATATACAACCTTTTCACCCTTACCATTATTCGACAAAGTGTCGCGTTCTCTCGCACGTGCCCTGTAATGATAATATTCGGATTTTTCACAGTGATACTGCTCTGTTTTCCACAAATCAACAATTATTCTTACCGTTTTTTCAAGACGTTCCTTTATAAGTTCGGTTCTTCCTGAGTTTTTCCAGTACAAATACAGCACTCGTATAGGATAACACAAAGAGTCAATTTCATACTTTCTTTCCCACACCCACTTACCCTGCTTAGGCATGTCGCCCGTATGTCCTCTGCCGTTTTCTTCTTTATTGAACGCATTGGCATAAGGGTCAATTTCTATGTACATAAACTGCCTTTTTATAACGCCTTCTATAATTTCTGCCATTTCCTTGTCTTGCGAAAGCGGCAGATAGTGCGTTATCTGAGCAGACGAATCTCTCAGCCACATTGCAGGGATGTCTCCCGTTAAAACAAAGTATGTACCGTCATCACATTTTTCCAAAACTGATTCTATTGTTGCCAAAGCGGCATTTTTATAAATTTTGCAAAGCTTTGGATTTTGTGAAAGCTTTGAAGCATAATATTCAATTCTCTTGTCTAACGCTTTAACACTACTCATAACTTTTAATCCTCTTTCCTTTTTAACTTATAGTTATATTTGACGACAGCTTGTCCATGGCACGTTTAGGCGAATCCTTTGCATCGCCAATGTCCATATCCTTATATCTATAGTCAAATTTAAGTATAAACTTGCCAAGCTCATCCTGTATTCTGTCTAAATTATCTTTTTGCTTTACATATAAATCCGATAAAAACGCCCCTGCATCGTTTTTAAGATATTTGACGCTTTTCTGAAGAAGTATTTTATAGTGCGGCAGGCAAAAGCCTTTTGAATTATCGAACTTCTTTTTAAAATCCGGCTCTGTTTGCCAAAGATAAAACAGTATGTCTATGTATTTTTCCATAACATCATTTATCTTATCGCATATGACGCAGCTGTCGGTTATTTTGTCTATGCTGTCGGACATCTTTTTGATGTAGTCTTCCAATTCGGCAGAAGGTTTGAACAAACCGTTTTTTGCATTAATTACCTTCTTTGACGCCTTTTCGTGTTGATTAAGCTTTTTTATAACCTCTTTCATATGCGTATCCAGCACAAGTGCCAGACTGAGCCTGTTCGACGCGGCATACATCATAGAAAAATGCCTGTTGCAAAAACCTTTTTCGTTCGACTCTATTCTGTGGTCGGGTTCCATCATACCTGCTCCCAGTGCTTCTTCGGTGTAACGCTTTTCAAGATTTTCATTAAGCAAACACAGCGGACATTCACAATCAGTATCAAACGCTTCGTTAAGAGGTATTGTGTATATTGTTTCCTTCATCAGATAAACCGTCTCCCAAGTTTTATTTATTGATTTAACAGATCAACCGTCATTTTTGCACTTTGCAATGCTTTTTCTGCAAAAATGCTGTTATCCGGTTTAGCATCCGTTTGTAAATTTCGCATTATTTCATCAATTGTATTTTTAAATTCGTCTGTATTTATTTTTTTTGCGTCCTGGTTTGTTTTAAGACCGATATATTCCATGAACCCATTAATTTTAGGGTCATAAGATACAGCTACCGACGGAACATTGCATGTTGCGGCATATATCAAAGAATGTAAACGCATGGCTATAATGAATCGGCATTTGCTTATAACGCCCATAAAATCATGAACCTCAAGTTCATCTTTCATTGTATATGACTTATTTTTCATAAGTGCGGCAATACTGTTTGATATTTTAAAATCATCCGGATGTTTCATCGGCATAAACAATATTTTCAGATGGTATTGTTCGCAAATATAGTCGGCAATCCCGGCAAGCTTTAGTTCAAAATCAGGGTCGTTATATTGCCAGGAACGAAGGCATATCACAACGTATTTGTCATTTTCTGTCATGCCTATACTTTCAAGAATTTTGTTTGTTTTAGATTCGCCTGACGGCGTCATGGTAAGAACAGGATCGGCAGAAAGCGTAACAGGCACTTTCTTGTCCACACCTATACGTTTAAGCTCTTCGAACGACAGTTTATCACGCAGGGTTATAAATTCCGCCTTATCAAGCACTTTTTTTACTTTGGATATGTTTTTATCTTTGAGCGGGCCTATACCGTTGGCATACAGCACCACCTTCAACCCGTATCTCTTTGCAAGCTTCATAACCGACAAATAATATATAAGCGACTGATTACTTGTGGCATCCTGTATCAAGCTGCCTCCGCCGTTCACAAACACTCTGCCTCTTTTAAGCACCTTTTTTAATTGAATATAGTTAAATCTGTGATAGGCATCAACGCCGTACATTATTTTAGTGCTTTTAGGTCTTGCGGATAAAACGGCAATTCTTATGTTCGGTTTGTACTTTTTCAAATTATCTATTATGGCAAACAGAAGCGCATCATCGCCGCTGTTTCTGAAACCGTAATAACCCGACATAACCACATCAAATTTTTTATCGTCGTTAAAATCAGCCATTATCGAGTTATATATCTCCATATGTGTTTGTGCAAGCTTCTGCGAGGAAAAGTTTGTTGTTGCTTTTATAAACAACTCTTCACCGAAACGAGCACGTTTTTCTTTGTCTTTCACAAGACACACAAGCTTATCCGCAAGCTGAGTGTAATTTTCGTTTTCAAATAAAAAGCCGTTTTCGCCGTCGTCAATCAAATCTGATATTCCTCCGACATCGGAACTGACAGTGGCCTTTTTCATAAACGCACCTTCCATAAGCACATACGGAAAGCTTTCACTGCGTGATGAAAGCGTGTTTATGTCAACAAAATTGATAAAGCTGTATATATCGCTGATAAAGCCCAAAAATTTCACTTTATCCCCTATTCCGAGATTTTTTGCCTGAAGCTCAAGTTTATCTTTATTGTCGCCGTCGCCCGCAAGCAGAAATGTTACGTTGGGGCATTTTTCCAACACCTTCGCCGCCGCATTGATAAACACATCATGTCCTTTAACATCATCCAGCCTGCCGATTATTCCCACATACACTTCGTTTTCGTCTATAACCAAGCCGTGTCTTTTGGCAAAATCTTCTTTGGATATATATTCGGCTTCTTTGGTGTAATCCATTCCGTTATATACGGTAAAGATTTTGTTTGGCTCAAAGCCGCGGCTTATGAGCATTTTTTTGAAATTGTCCGACACCGCTATATAATAATCCAATTTTCTGAGCGAGTATGCATTTAATGACGTAAACACATATTTTTTGTATAAATCATCAGTAAAATCAAGCTTATAATCGCTGTGCATTGTTGTAACAACAGGCATTTTCAGCTTCCGTTTCAAAAACATTGCAATAAAATTTGCCCTTGCACCGTGTGAGTGTATCAGATCAAATTTTTCAGAATTTATAAAGGCACACAAATCTTCCACAACAGATATATCAAACCTGTTTTTCTGTTCAAAAAACTTTGTTTTTATATCTTTATTCAGTATTTCTTTATAAAAACTTCCGTCCATAAAACACGCAACTGTTACGTCGGCAAGCTCTTTAAGCTGATCAAGCAAAGCAAAAACATGCGTTTTTGCACCGCCGGAATCGCCTCCGCTTATTAAATGCAAAACCTTCATACAAATTCTGACCTTTCTTGCACACTGTAAAACAAAATCCAAAACAAAGCCGGAGCTTGTCTCGGATTTATCTGTTTTTATTTTATACTGTTATCCGTTTGATTCTGTGCCACGCGGCAAGATGCAATACAAATTCCGGCAAATATCCAAAATGCAAACATAATCCTCGGATAATACCAAACGTATTCCACACCGCATATAAACAACATTCCCAAAGCTGTTGCGGCACACGCAATAAGAATGTTTTTCATTTCGGGAGTCGCTTGTCTTTTTGCAACAACGCATCGTCTTGCCATGCTTAAATAAAACCATAAAAAGCTTACAACGCCTACAAGTCCTGTCTCTACCCATGTTTCAAGATACAACATGTGCGAATGCATGGCAATTGCCGCTTTTGGATTTGCAAACCTTGCGTAGAATGAATGAAACGATTCGGGACCCAACCCCACTCCGAAAAACCATCTCTCACGCATCATTTTCAAAACCGCTTCCCAAATGTATATACGGTATGAATTTGACGAATCAGACATGTTGCCTATGGTTAAAATTCTGTTCAATATCGACGACGGCAAAAACGGCACAGCCGCTATTGCAAGCAATATCAAAGCCGGAATGTATTTTTTATTGTATAAGAATATTGCTATAAACACAACAAGTGCAAAGCTTACCCAGCCGGAACGTGAATACGTCATCAAAAATGCAAGCACGGGAAAAATAAGCAACGTAATCAATCCGGTCTTTAACAACTTATTTTTTAAATTGACTGCCATGACAAACATAAGCGGAACAAACAAAATCAAAAATTCCGCATAGTTATTCGGATTTGCCATTGTTGAAAACACGCGTCCCGGCATATCCTGATTCATACTGATATCGGTAAGGCTCGGATCTACGGGTACGCCGACTATTCTTTGCCATATTGCCACCAACGATGTTACAAAAACAGCAACATACATTATCTTTAAAAAGCTCATTATGCTTTCCTGTGTGTTAAGACTTCCTGCCACGCAAAACATAAATGCAAACGAAGTTACAAAAAACAGGAGCACACGCACACTGTCGGATACACTTGTTGATGTAAGCACTCCGCAGAACACCATAACTATAAACAGCACAAGCGTTACGTCAAAGTCTCTTATTTTAATGCTGAACTCCCTGCCCGACGCCTTGGCACACATATACAAAAACACAAAGCCAAAAGCAAGAATCAAGCCGTAGGCATTATTCCAATAATCGTGCGGTATGCAGAACATTATTGCCAACACACCGGCAAGCAGATATTCAAATTTTATCGCCGGAGCAAAAAGGTTATACAATCTGACATTTAAGCCATCAGTATTTTTTTGTCTGATAAATTTATATATACGGCTAAACAGTCCGTTAAGGCTATCGATGAGTTTGTCTGCCGTTCTAAACAAAAAAGAGTTTTGAAAATACCTATCACGTTTAGGATTTTTTTCGGAAAGTATTTTCCCTAAAAAGCTATAATTATACAGCCGCCTGATTTTTGTACACACAGAAGATACCGCACGGTAACATACGCTGTATTTATATGACGCAAACAAACCTATGAACCAATGAACCAGTTTACCGATTACGCTGTCAGCGAACATTGATTTACTCCTCTATTTCTTTTATGTCATACACCCTTGCATATATTTTGCCTATACCGAATCTGAATGTCGCCGAATGACCGACACCGTATTTAACGTTATTGATAAGTGCCCCATGTTCATACATTTTACCCTCAAGCTCTGTCGTTATGATAACCGAGCTCCAGTATTCCCTGTCGCTGTGTACATATTCTCCGTCGTCATTTGACGCCCACGATATTGACGGGCCTATTTCTATATTGGTTACCTTACCGAGCGATACATTCGTCTGATCATCTATTACAGGGTCGCCGATTTTGATTTTATCAACAACAAAATCCGAAACCTCTTCGCTCATGATTTTCATTTCAATTTTCTGTGCTTTTTCCGTCGTATGAGGCATCAGCTTATATGCAGCAAAAAACGCAACAACTGCCAAAACCGCAATCAATACTATCAAATCTATTATATTTATTTTCCCGAATAAGCGTCCCTTTTCGTCAAGTTTCATTTTAAAAACCGTTCCTTTCTTTACCGTTAATAAAAAGCATTATTCCTTGTAAGCTTCAAAGGTTTCCCTTATCATGCTTTCAAAGCTGAATTTTTCTTTTGCTGTTTTAACCGCATTCTCAGCACATGATACGTAATACACAGGATCCTCCATCAGCTTCTTTATTTCAAAAGCCATAGCAGACTCATCGCCATATTCAACCAAAGCACCGCATTTTGTTTCGCCGTTTATAACATCGCCGTTTCCGCCCACGTTGGTTGCAACCACAGGCAATCCGTTAGACAGTGCCTCTAAAATTGAAAAGCTCAACGCCTCGGATTTTGATGAATTAACAAACATATCGGAACCGGCAAGTATTTTATTTGCGTCGGTTCTGAAGCCTGTTTGTATGATTTCGGAATTAAGGTCTAAACGGTATATCAGACTTTTGATATCATCAAACAACTCTCCGTCCCCTACTATAAGACATTTGAACGGTCTGTCCGCACATTCTCTTAAAGTTTCCATCGAACGCACAAGATAATCCAATCCCTTTTCCTCACTGTTTCGTGCAAGCGTTGTAATAATGAAACAATCCTCGCTTATGTTAAATTCATCAAGCAGCCATTGTCTGTCTTTAGGCAGCGGTTGCGTCTCTATTCCGTTTAACACAACCTTTATTTTGTCGGCACTTACACCGTTTTGAATCATTATTTCCTTTGCACGGCTGCATACCGCCAAAATTTTATGGTTGCTCTTTGTCATTACCGGGTTTGTGAATTTCCACATACCCGTATTCTCCATTATCAGATGACAGGTGTACACAACTCTGATTGACGGATAGTAGCGTTTAGCCAATATTGCAACATAGTTTTCACGCGGAAATTGTGCGTGTACAACGTCAATCTTATATTTTTCGCATATTTTCGCCAGCTTCTTTGCAGCTTTTAAATCAAACGGATTTTTCATGTTTATGTAGAAGGTAGGAATGCTGTCTTCAAGCATCTGATTTAACAGAGGACCTTCTTCGTTATATGCAAAAAAGCACTTTACGTCATCCTTGCCGTTATACGCTTGTATGAGATCAAAAACATATTTTTCTGTTCCGCCCTTGCCGGCATGGTTTATAAGATACAAAATATTCATTATCTGTTCTTCACCCCTTGTTTGAACTTTATTTTTATATTATCTATCAGATTTACAACCTCTGTTGTTTTCAAAAGACACAGCATTATTGCGTACACAATGGTTCCTGCCACAGAGACAACGCCAACCTGAATCACAGACCATATCTTTCCGCTTCCAAGCTGCAGCTTGTTTGTCAGCACACATACAACCGCCATAACAGCTGAGGATATAAACATTTTTATCAATGTTACAAAAACAGGCTTCAACAACAATTTGTATTTTTTTCTGTATTGATACATAATATTCGCCGCACCCGTCAGAGCCGCAACAGAATATGCCAAGGCTATGCCGTAAAAACCCCAAATCCTCACAAAAGCCGCACTAAGCAATATATTAACCGTCATTACGACAATACCGTTATACGCAGAAGTCTTTGTATTTTTCAGAGAATAAAAAGCTTTATCTGTAAGTTCTTTAAGTCCGAGGCCTATAAAGCTTATGGCATACAATGCAAATATACCTCCGCCGAAGGCGACGTCATCAGGTGTGAATTTACCGTAGCCGTACACTATATTTACAATACTTTTTGCACAGACAATAAAAATCAGCGTTACAGGTGCCAGAACAAGCATTGTTGCATTAATTGTTGTCAGATATTGCTTGCCGTGTTCGTCGGTTTTATCCTGTGCCGCAAGAAGCGAAAATTTAGGATACATAACTGCGGCAACCGCAAGGATAATGGTCATTACTATCTGTATACCCAAATTCTGCACATTATTTAAAATAATATACCTTTCACTGTCGTGAGCCAATGCAATGGCACTGTTGGTGATAATGTTTATCTGATATGAACACACGCCTATTATAATAGGCCCCAACACGTTTATTATGCCTTTTATGTCCTCGTTTGCATAGTCAAAACTCAGCTTGAACCTAAAATCCAGCTTACGCATCGGGAAAACAAGCACAAACGCCTGCACAAAAAATCCTATCATCGTGGAAACCACTAACCCTTTTACACCAAAATACTTTGATGCAAAGATGATATATGCCATATTGATCAAACTGCTCGGTATGCTCACCATTGCAACAGCAAAAAATCTATCGTTTGCCTGAAGCAGACCGCTGAAAACAAAATACAGGCATATGAAAATTATTGCAGGCATCATGGTGCATATTGCGTATATGGCAAAATTATAGTCTCCGTCTTTTGCAAGCGACGCTGTCAGCGGTGATGTCAATGCACCTATAATTGCAAGAACAACCGCACATATAACAGTTAGCGTCAAAGTGTTGTTTATGAAATAATTTGCCCTCTCTAAACTGTTTTGTTTGAGCCTTGTGTATATCGGAATAACAGCTGTTGTCAACGTTGTGCCGATAACTGTGGTGATTGCGTTAGTTAGTGTGAGTGCAAAAGAGTATGCACTTGTTTGTGCCGTAACGCCAAACACGCTTGTTACCAAAACGCCTGAAACCAACGCCAACGCTCTTGACAAAACATTAATAATAACAACTACTCCAACTGTTGTGATAAGGCCGCCCATTATTACAAAATCATTCCTTTGTCCGGTTTATATAGGTTTTATGTAAATTTAACAGTATTTTACAAATTACAACATTGCAATTATAGCATATGATTAGCGTATAGTCAATTATTTTACGTTTCAATATTACTTTTTGTCTTTTTTTAATGTATTATTACATAAATTATGCTTGAATATTATGTCTAAACATGGTATAATATTTGAATAAGTATACTATATGTTGAATGTTGATTTTTTATCTTAACCGTACATACAGCTTGTTCGACAAAAATTATTGTAAGGATGGTTTTTATGTCAGAAAAACGTTGGGTGTATCTTGACGAAAATTTGGACAAAAACTTAATATCTCAACTTGCACAAGAGATGCATATCAGCACCATTCTTGCAAAAATCATGCTGAACAGAGGCTTGACAGACAAAAATCAGGTTGAAAAGTTTCTTGCAAAAAGCATTTCCGGCATTCATCATCCCTACAATTTCAAAGGCATGGATATAGCCGTCGAAAGAGTTGTACAGGCAATACAAAAAAAAGAAAAAACAGTTATATACGGCGACTATGACGTGGACGGCATAACCTCCACTTCCATTTTGTATATGTTCCTGAAAGATTTGGGTGCTGTGGTTGACTACTACATTCCGGACCGTATAGACGAAGGCTACGGCGTTAATATAGCGGCATTGGACAAGATATGTAAAAACGGTGTATCTCTGCTTATTACGGTAGACTGCGGAATAACGGCGGTAAACGAAGTAAACTATGCAAAGGAACGCGGAATAGACGTTATTGTAACTGACCATCATACATGCAAGGAGCAAATTCCCGACGCCGTTGCCGTTATCAATCCAAAACAACCTGACTGTCCGTATGAATTCAAGGATTTAGCCGGAGTCGGCGTCGCTTTCAAATTTATTTTGGCTTTGGCAATACGCTACGGTATATCAACAAGAGAATGTTTTGATAAATATGTTGAATTTGCCGCTTTGGGCACTATAGCCGACGTTGTCCCCTTGCGTGATGAAAACAGAATAATAGTAAACAGCGGTTTGAAAATAATGCAACGGAATCCGTCTTGTGGGCTGGATTGTCTTATGCATGTCGCCGGGTTAAAAGAAAAACCCGTAAACACAACATCTGTAGGATATGTTATTTCACCAAGAATAAATGCAGCGGGCCGTGTAGGCAACGCAAAAGTCGCCGTTGATTTGCTTACATCTACCGACAGACAGCATTGCTATGACACCGCCCTTACTCTCAACGAAGAAAACCGTATGCGTCAGATAAAAGAGCAGGAAATTGCAGACGAAGCTTTGGAAATAATAAAGTCGCATCCTAAAATAGCCGATAACGATGT
>CAJOGA010000026.1 GCA_905233855.1 uncultured Clostridia bacterium | reverse complement strand
AAAGGTCAGGATTTCGGATTCTACTTTGAGATTAAGGGCAACATCTATGTCAGCGGCACGATAGGCGTCGGTCTTTACAAGACCTTCGGCATACGCATAACGGTGTCGGTCGGCTTCGAGCTTGGCTACAGCCCGAATATCACAAAATGGTATCCCGATCTGTTTGACAGCAATTTCGGCTATGTTTCCGAGGTCACCTTCACCGGTACGATAGACCTGTTTATCACCTCGATAGACATTTACAGCGCGTCATGGCCGATACCGCTTGCCGACGGATTCATGTACTACTTCCAGGAGGTAAGACGCGGCAACCTCTGTATAAGCTATGTTGAAAACGCTATGCGGAATACCGAGGCAAGCGAGGCAGAGCAGGCGCAGGCGCGCAGGATGATAAAAGAACTTTCAGATCTTATCGACAACGACAGCTCAGATGTTGAAACAATAAAGGAAAAGACATCTGCTCTTAAGAATTATGCATACGACCATGATATGCTCTCATGGGTTCAGAAATGCCGCATCGAGATGAACAAGCAGGGCGGTATCGTAGGTTCGATTATAAACGGCGCATTGCAGGACGATACCGACGAAAGCGGAATCCACTTCCACACAAACGACCATGTTGATTCCAAGTGGGTAGCAAATGACGGCGAGCTTACGGCGGCGTTTAGTGCAGTCGAATCAACTCCGCTTGTTGAAAACGCTTATGCACAGCCGTCAAGCAAGATAGTTAACCTCGGAAACGGCAAGTTCCTTATGGCGTTCCTCGATGATACCGCATCGAGAGACAGGCAGCAGGCGGCAACGCTTAAGTGGTCTGTCTTTAACGGCAGCAAATGGTCAAAGCCCGTTACGGTACAGAATGACAGCACCGCCGACGGCAAGCCGAATCTTGTCGATGCGGGCGATAAGGTAATACTTTCATGGTCATCTATGACAGACGAAAAGTATGATGCACTCAAAGAAACGGTACGTCAGGAGCTTTCGGACGCGGGCAAGAGCGATACCGATGTAGATATTCAGGAGGCGCTTGAAAAAGATCCTGTACGCGTACTGGCTCAGATGGATATATTCTCGGCTGAGTTTGATAAGGCTACCGGCACATTCGGTGAGATTATGCAGCTTACAGACGACGATATTTATGATGACAACCCGATGGCTGTTTATGACACCAAGACAAAGGACTATATCGTTATGTACTATAAGACCGCACAGGACGATGAGGACTACAGCACAGCAGGCGATAAGCTTATGGATGTTATCGGCGCTTCGGCAGACCCGGATAAGTGCTACAGCGTAATCGCGTATATGCTCTATAACGGAACAAAAGAGGCTGATGATCCGTATGATGTCGGCTGGGTAACGACAGGTCTTTACGATAATGAAGTGCCGGACGGCTGGACAAGCGACGATTATATCGATGATTACGGACCGGAGCGTTATCTCCCGTCTGCGATACTCTACGATAACGGCGAATATGCAGACCCGCCTATCTACGACCTGGTGGCGGCACAGGGCTATAACGGTCTTGCAGCTTTTGCCTACACGGTTGATAAGGACTTTAATCTGAAAACCGCTGAGGACCGCGAGCTTTATACACAGTTCTATGAGTTTGAAACGCACTCAACATACGTTCCCGTATGCGTTGCGGGCGAAGTAACTTATGAAGCTGAAAAATACAACAGCGAAACCGAGCAGTTTGAAACAAGACAATACACAGATCAGGTAGAGGTAGGCGCACCGAAACTTGTACGAAACGGCGGCAATACATACCTATTCTGGAGAGAGGACGGCAAAAACCTTAAATACCTCAATATCTCCGAGCTGTTAAATGCCAAGGTTGCGGCAGTAGCTGAGCCAGGTGATAATCAGGATGATTGGAAATATGCGCTTAATGAAGACGGCACATTTGAAACAGATGCGGTAACAGGCATCAAATACGAGCCTAACGCCAAGTATGTAGATTTTGGCAGTCTTATGACCTCCTCCGAAATAGAAATAACGGATTACGAGATAATTTCCGATGAGGACGACAACCTTTATGTTGTATGGACAGACGCGGTAACGCATGACGTGACCGATGAGGCAGGCAGAACATATCCGGTTGTTTCGCAGCCGATATTTGCAACGGCAATGATACATCAGGATGAGCGCAATGTTACATATAAGGATGAAAACGGCGAGGATAAGACGCTTAAGGAAAGTACCGTAAGATGGTCGAAGCCCTACCGCCTGACGCGTGAGGAAAACTTCAATGACGGTCTTGCGCTGACCTTAGACGACGAGGGCAACCTGATGATCGTTCACAATCAGTACACCAAGGAGACCGCCGAGAGCGAAGAAGAGGTTATGCAGTTTATAAAAGAGGGCAAGTTAGGCGTAACATATGATAAAGAAGGCAAGGCTTATGCACCGTCCTTAAGCTATAACTCACCTGTAAACCTTATGGTAACGAAGTGTGAAAAGATTGGCTCACTCGAGGCGACAAACTTTGAGTACTCCGATTATAATCCCGTAGGCGGACAGGTAATAAAAGTAAAGGCAACACTCGAAAATGTCGGTCTTACAGATGCCGAAGGCAGCAAGGTTGAGTTCTATGAGTATAAAGACGGCGCACGCGGCAAAAAGATTTATTCGTTCACAAGCGAAGATCACATTCAGGTAAACACCGCAAAGGCGGTAACCTTCACCTGGACTGTTCCGAAGGATGGTATTGACGGTTACCAGATCGCTGCGGTAATACAGGAAAAGAACAGCAGTGGCGGATATTATCCGGCAGTTACATCGTATTCCGATGCTTTCACACAGGAAGCACAGCTTTCACTTAAAATAAACGATGTAACCCAGGAGGGCGATAAGTTCCGTGTTGATTACAGCGTTATAAACGCAGGTAACGCACCTGTAGAGGAAGGCACAAAGGTTGGTCTGAACCTTGTAGGACTTTACGGCGACCTTGACAGCGACCGCTACGGCAATATTGAGGACGGCTCACTTTACAGCACAGACCTTATACTTGACAGCAAGACAGCCGAGCCGGATACAAGATATATATCTTCTGAGGACGGCGATAAGGAGCGTAAGGCGTCCACGATACAAGTAGCCGAATTTGGTGAAAGCGTACTTCTCGATATTCCGTCGAGCGTATTCAAATTCTGCGGATATGACGCTTTGCAGCTTGTTATTAAAGATGAGAACGACGCTGTACTTCAGGAAAGCGATCAGGCGTTTGTATCACTTGCGCAGCCTATGAACCTTAATTTGAATAACGGAGAAGCTATAAATCTTAGCGGCGACGAAACAAAGCAGGTCGCAATCGATTACGATTCTACTGTATTTATGCCGGAGAGCAATGTTGTTTATACTGTAGACGATCCGTCCGTTGCAAGCGTTACTGAGGACGGCAAGGTTACGGGTATTAAAAACGGCACAACTAAACTTACAGCAACATTACTGCCAAGCGGAAAAACAACATCCGTTGACCTTAGCGTCAGCGGCATCAAGCAGGATAACTATACAGTTAAATTTAACTCAAACGGCGGTAGCGGCGAGATGGAGAAGCAGACGATTGCGGCAGACTCCTCGGCGATGCTTTCGGATAATGCATATACACGCAGCGGTTACAGCTTCACGGGCTGGAATACCAAGGCGGACGGCAGCGGCACAGCATACAAAAACGGTCAGAAAATTACACCGACAGAGGATATCACATTGTATGCTCAGTGGAAAACAACCTCCTCCGGCGGAGGCGGCGGCAGCGGTTCAACAACATATTCCGTGGCAACAGGTAAGATAGCAAACGGCAGTTTGAAGACCTCTACGGCAAATGCAAAGCCGGGAGAAACCGTTACGATAACGCTAATGCCGGATGACGGTTATGAGGTAGATACGGTAACGGTCAAAGACGCAAAAGGCAATGAAATAGCTGTAACAAAGAACGCAGATGGCACTTACTCATATACTCAGCCGTCAAGCAAGGTAACGGTAAATGCGACCTTCAAGAAGACCTCAGGTGCATCAACAAAAAGATTTATTGATGTAAACCCGGGTGATTGGTTCTATGACGCAGTAAATGCAGCGGCCCGCGACGGTATAGTAAACGGCATGACGGAAAACACATACGAGCCGCAGCTTGAGCTTACAAGAGCAATGTTTGCAGCGATGTTGCATCGCTATGACGGCTCAGAGCTTTCGCAGTATAAGTATACATTTGAAGATGTGCCCGATAACATGTGGTATACCGAAGATATTCGCTGGGCTGCTGAACACGGTATCATAAACGGCTATGATGATAAGACATTTGCGCCTGATGATAATATCACACGCGAGCAGGCGGTAGCGATGATGCACCGTTATACGAACTTTAAGGGTATAGACACATCGGTAGCAGATAATAGCATTATTACTGCATACAGCGACTACGATATGATATCCGACTATGCGATCCCCGCATTTGCATGGGCTCGCACCACAGGAGTGATAAACGGACGCTCAGAAAGCATACTTGCACCGCGTGATAATATCACAAGAGCGGAAATAGCGCAAATTTTTGTAAATTATAAGGAAAATGTTAAAAGCGCGGGAATAGCTCAGATATTTGCAAAAAGCAAGGAAAAAATAATTCAGATATTTACACATTTCACGGACAAAAATAAAGCGTAATATCCTTTGTGGGATACCTGCATATCCGCCGATTATACAGGCGGATATGTAGGTGTATAATCTGAAAGGAGCAGGAATCTATGACTGAGGAACAGGTATTGAGAGTTCCGGCTAAGCTGGAGAGTATGGATAAAATTTTAAACTTTGTCGGTTCGCTTTTGGAAACTTACAAAAGTACGCCTCAGGTGCGCACACAGATGCGGATGGCTATGGAAGAGTTGTGCGCAAACGTGGCTCTCTATGCTTACCCTTCGCAAGACGGATGGATGGAAATACGGGGCAGCGCCCGGGATGGCGTGGCAACATTCAGAATCATTGATGGCGGAAAGCCCTTCAACCCCCTTGCAAAGCCTGATCCCAACATTCTGCTTTCCGGTGAAGAGCGCGGCATTGGCGGTCTGGGCATCTATATGGTAAAAACAATGGTAGACGAAGTGGAATACGATTATCATGACGGGTGCAACTGTTTAACTTTGCGGAAAAAGCTTTGAGACGTCGCCGTAGGTGATAGGGCTGAATACCCTGCTCAAACTGCCCTTTTCCAAGGAGTTCCTGTCAGGTGGCGTTATTGCCGCATTGCCGGTGCGGAGCGAACGGTATGCCATCGTTGCATTTGTGGATTTCGGTGCATATCCAATGATGTTCAGGATTGAAATAAAGACGACCGGCAGAGAAAGGGAAAACGGGAATAGGCAGCTTCTCAACTAACAGTATTTAATAAGATAGTATAAAAAGGAAAAGATGCAAAATGAATAATAGCATTAAAAAACTTCTTTCGATCATCGCAGCGTTGGCAATAGCTGTATCAATGCTGCCTGCTACCTATGCGGCGAATGACGGTGTAAAGGTGGTCATTGACGGCAACGAACTGCAAATAGCTGAGGGTGACACAAGACCTTTCGTTGAGGATGGACGTACGCTTGTTCCCATGAGAGCCATCTTTGAGGCTCTTGGAGCAACAGTGCAGTGGGATGACGCGACAAAAACAGTTACATCCAGAAGTGGTAAAGGCAATATTGAAATGACGGTCGGCAGCGACACAATAAAGATCAATGATGCCGATACAAAGGTCGATGTCCCTGCAAAAATAGTAGATGGCAGAACGGTTGTTCCCGTAAGAGTAATATCAGAGGGAATGGGTTGTGATGTTTCGTGGTCTGATGAAACACAAACTGTTACAATCGTAAGCCGCAGCCCGCTTGCGCTTTGGACAGACGATTCAAAGGCTAAAGCGGCACTCTTTGAATACATAAACAAGATCACGGATACGCAGTCCGCTGATTATATACCGGTGGAGAATCGTATAGCCGTATTTGATTTGGACGGCACGCTTTTCTGCGAAACAGACCCGAACTACTTTGACTATTGCCTTTTAAAGTACCGCGTTCTTGATGATCCGGAATACAAGAATAAGGCATCAGATTTTGAAAAAGAGGTAGCGCTGAAGATCAAGGAGCAGAACGAAACAGGCGCATCGTTCAAGGGGCTTGAGGTTGACCACGGTAAGGCTGTAGCGTCCGCTTTCAAGGGCATGACAAACACTGAGTTTAACGACTATATACAGGAGTTCAAAAAGCAGGCTATGCCGAGTTATGAGGGAATGACACGCGGCGAAGGTTGGTATAAGCCGATGATAGAGGTTGTGAACTACCTAAAGGCGAACGACTTTGATGTTTATGTCGTAAGCGGCACAGACAGATTTATCGTGCGCGGCATTGTGGACAATTCACCGCTTGATTTACCTAACAGAAAAATAATCGGCTCTGACGAAACACTTGTTGCAACAGGTCAAGGCGATACGGATGGACTTGACTATGTATTTACCGATAAGGACAAGCTTGTTTTAGGCGGCAACTTTATTATAAAGAACCTTAAAATGAACAAGGTATCGGTAATAATGCAGGAAATCGGTCAGCAGCCTGTGCTTTCATTCGGCAACAGCACCGGCGACGCAAGCATGGCGGAGTATGTAACAACAAACAACCCATACGAAAGCCTTGCGTTTATGCTTTGCTGCGACGATACCGAGCGTGAAAATGGCAATGTCGAAAAGGCGGCTAAAATGTTCAATCTCTGCGAGGAGTTTGACTGGGTGCCGGTTTCGATGAAGAACGATTGGAAAACAATCTACGGCAACGGTGTTAAATACTCAGCGGAAGAGAATAAAGGCGATACGCTTGAAAAAATTAAGGAGCGCGGTGTTTTGAAGGTAGGCACGGCCGGCGATTATCAACCAATGTCCTATCTTGTTCCTGATAAAGAACAGTATGTAGGATTTGACGCTGAGCTTGCGGAGGACCTTGCAAAAGAAATAGGCGTCGGTATTGAATACATAAAGACCTCATGGCCTACACTTATGGACGACACATTAAATGACAGCTTTGACCTTGCAATCTGCGGCATTACAGTTACGGATGCAAGAAAAGAGCAGGCCTTGATGTCAGACGGATATTTTGGAAATGGTAAGACAATTCTCATCCGTGCAGAAGATGCAGACAAGTATAGAACTCTCGAAGATATTAACCGCCCCGAGGTACGTGTTATGGAGAATCCGGGAGGACTTAATGAAAAGTTTGCAAGAGAGAACCTGCCGAACGCAACCTTGATAATTCACGATAAAAATGAGGAGATCCCAAGTCTTATCGCTTCGGGCGAGGCAGATGTGATGATCACGGAGATTATGGAGGCGGGTTATTATGTCAGCCGGGACAGCCGCCTTGCCGCTCCGCTTATAAACGAGCCGTTCACACACGGTCAGCTTGGTGTTCTTATGCCGAAAGGCAGTGAGGACTTGCTGGAATTTGTAAACGAATTTCTTGCTAAAGAAAAGGAAAGCGGCAGAATTGATGAGCTGACAGAGAAGTATATCTTCAAATCCGTTAAATGATAATCTAAAAGAATATTGAGAGGTAATGGCAATGCACGAGCAAGAACGATTCAACGCAATCGGTGGTACGGATCAGTGTATGTATCAGGTGTCCACGCTGCAAGCGTTGGCTATGGGTTATACCAGTGCTGTGGTCACAGTGGAAGAACTGCTGCGGCACGGTGACACGGGTCTCGGCACTTTTGAGTGTGTGGATGGAGAAATGATCGTTGTGGACGGTGTCTGTTACCGTGCAACGGCAGACGGAACTGTAACGCAAACGAATCCAAAAACAGGAGTCCCATTCGCATCGGTTTCCCATCTCAGTAGCTGGCGCAGATTTCCGCTGGAGGCGGTGCCGGATATCGAAGCACTTAAAAATATCCTGACACTGAGCATAGAGGAGACGTTCGGACTCAACAGTATGCATATGGTTCGTATTGACGGTTCTTTTAAGCGGGTTTGCGCTCGGTCGGAAACCGGACAACTCACTCATCACATCACACTTAAAGAGATGCTGCAAAACAATCAGCATGATTTTATGTTTGACGATATCAATGGCGTTTTGGTTTGTGTTTACTATCCGGATTACATGGACGGCATCAACGCGCCGGGCTGGCATCTGCATTTCCTGTCCGCCGATAGAACGCGAGGCGGGCATGTGTTCGATCTCAGCCTTCGAAGCGGCTGGGTAAAGATGGACAAAATCAGCCACATAGAGATCAGACTTCCTAATTCTGCTTCATTTGACACATATTCTCTCAAAGATGCTTCGCAGGATGAGATTCGCCAGGTGGAGCAAGGGAAATAAGCATTTTAGAATCAACTAAAAATGCACCGCTTTGACAAAAATTCAAGTCAAAAGCGGTGCATTTATTGTGCTTAAAACTCCGGCGATTTTGAATTCGCCGGAGTTTTTATCGTGGGCTCTTAGGGTGGCTCGCCCTAAAAATGAATATTTGGTGCCAAATATTCGTGCTTGCTAAGACGCATTAAAAAGATAATGCAGAAGCATTTGGAAATAACAAGCACTGAATTTGGCGGTACAAATTTCCTTCTTGTTAGTGGCTGCGCCCCTAAGAACCCGGCTAAATCGCTTTTATTCTGTTTAATAAATGTGCGATTGCACACAATATTTTACATGATAGAATAATAAAAAACAGAGAGGAGCAAATGATTATGAGAATGATTACAAAAGATATTGTGCAGAGTTTTATCCGGCTTTTGCGATAAAACCGTTTAAGTTTATCTCAAGATTGGGTTCAAAAACGTCCTTTCCTATTCCATATAGTGAAAGGATGTTTTTTTATTGCCAAAGTTGGCAAAGTGTTTTCAAAATTTGTGCGTTTTCAAAATATACCCCCTCAAAACACGTTTTTTTGTACATATAGTGGGGGGAACTTTTTTCAGAGCGTTATGTATGGAGCGTTCTCAACATAAGATTATGTGGGGTGGTAAAATGGCGGAATTCCGGGTTGAGCTGTACTTGGGCAGCAATGATGAGGAGGATAATGAGAAATTTACAGATTTAGCGGAAGAAGATATGGCAAGGTGGAAAAGGGACGCTGAGGCACGTGCGCTTAGTGAGTTTTATCATCAAAAAATAAAAGTTTCAGACCAAAATAATTGATTTCAAAGAGCGGTTTTGTTAAAAATAGAAGTACAGAATAAATAGTTGCCGTTTTTTGAGGAAAGGAGGATAACTTATTGAAAGTGGCGGCAGCTTATATAAGAGTTTCTACTGATGATCAGGTTGAGTTCAGCCCTGACAGTCAGTTGGAAAAAATAAAGCAATATGCTGAAAGAAATCAGATTCTATTGCCAAAGGAATTTATATTCTTAGATGAAGGTATCAGCGGCAGGAATGCAGCAAAAAGGCCTGCGTTCAACGAGATGATAGGCCTTGCAAAGCGCAAGCCGAAGCCTTTTGATGTTATTTTGGTCTGGAAGTACAGCAGATTTGCACGAAACCGTGAGGACAGCGTAGTTTACAAGTCGATGCTCAGGAAGGACTTGAATATAGATGTTGTTTCAATAAGCGAGGATGTGGGCGATGACAAGATGTCGATTCTTTTTGAAGCTATGATTGAGGCTATGGACGAATATTACAGCATCAATCTTGCGGAAGAAGTAAAACGTGGCATGACGGAAAAAGCCAAAAGAGGCGGAATCCTTTCGATTGCTGCCTTTGGCTATAAGGTGGAAAATAACGAATATGTTATCGTGCCTGAGGAGGCGGAGATCGTACGGAAGGCTTTTAATGACTATGTGGGCGGAAAGGGCTTTTTATCTATCGCAAAGGAACTGAATGCTATGGGCGTAAGGACGCACCGTGGCAACAGGATAGAAAACAGAACCGTTGAATACTGGCTGAATAATCCCGTATACATAGGCAAGATCCGTTGGAACCCAGAGGGGCGGTTGTCGAGGAACTATGCGTCGGATACCGCTATCATAAGCGACGGAACACATGCCCCGATAATTGATGACGAAACTTGGCACAGGGCGCAAGAGAAGATGAAGGCGCAAAAAGCAAGGTTCAGAAAGTATTACAACCCTGACCGCAAGGATTTGTCCCATTGGCTGACGGGTATAGTCAGATGTGAAAAATGCGGAGCGGTATTATCCAACCAAGGCGGCTTTTTCGGCTGCTCCAACAGGGCGAGAGGAACGTGCAAGGGTGTGGGATATATCAGCGCCGAAAAGCTGGATAACACCGTTTTAAACGCATTGACGGACATAATGCTCCCAAACGTAAAGCTTGAGTTTGCCGAGCCTGAAGCTGCGTATCAAACAAAAGTGAATGATGAAAGCAAAATCATCAGCACTCAGATCCAAAGGTTGGAAATCCGCCTTGAACGTGTCAAGCTGGCTTATGAGGACGGCGCAGATACTCTGGAAGAATATAAGGCAAACAAAAAAAGCATTCTTGATGAAATAGAAAACTTGAAAAAACTACTTGAAACACGCAAAGAGGAAGAACCCCAGAACGAAGCAGATGTAAGCAAAAAAGAGCTCCGCAGACTGACGGAAATCCTTAAAGACGACGGGATAAGCAACGCTGAAAAGAATAAGGTTGCAAGGACGATTCTGAAGGAAATCGTTAAAGGCGGAGAGGATGGGAAGACGCTAAAATGCGTATTCTGGAGATGATGGGGAGAAACAATCCCTCAGTCACTCGCAATGCTCGTGACAGCTCCCTTTGCACAAGGGAGCCTGTAAAACCAGCGCTACTCCAAGCCTTTCCCTCCAAGGGGAAGCCTTAGAAAACAACGATAACACAATCAATTTACACAAGAAAAAACCTACTCAAACAGTTGCAGTATGCACCGCCGTACTGCGATATGATATAGCCTGCCAGTTTGGGATTTTTGTTTTTTAAATTAATTGGTTTTTCCAGTTTTTTCTCATATATAAACACTCGAAATCATCCTCCCTTTTACTTGTTGTCCCATGGCCACGGTTCGTCTATCCATGCCCAGCGGTTTGTGTTTGTGTAAGCATCTCTGGCACATAAAGGGCCGTACATTTTGGTATATTCAGCCCTCAGTCTGTCTGCCGTTTTTGCCACATCGCTGTACATTGCCAAAGCTTTGCGGTCGTCAGGGTGCGTGTCAAGATATAAATTCAAATCCTTCATTGCAAAATCGTACGATACAAGCTTTTTCATAAGCTCGTTTTTGTCCGACACCTTGCCGTCCTCGCGTTGAGCGGCAACTTCGTTATTGATTATATGTTCATCCATTAACTTATACCTCCTCTGCATTTGCAAACGTTGCCGTATTCTGCTAATGTCAAATACAGGCAAGGGAAAATGGTTCCGTTTTCCAGGCCTTCGTCAAACGGGGAGATGTTTCTGTCGTCAAACACCTGGTTCGGCACAGACGCATAGCCCAGACATTGCATTACGTTGTTCTCCTGCTGCAACTGGAAAGTATCGGTTGTTTGTTCGGCTTCACAGCATCTGTAAGATGCATTTCTTCTGCGTGTTCTCATAAATACAGTCATCCTTTCTTGATATAAGTGAAAAGCACAGCGTGTATGTGTGCTTCCTTGACATAATATGATTCTGATTAAGAGTATGACACATAATTTAGTTGCGATGAGGCCGTTTTTTCGACAGTCTATGACATATACACAAAAAAGGCGAAGTATTTGCGTTAAATATAGTATACAAATTAAATTTAAAAAACTTGACACCATAGTCAAATAATGATAATATATTGTAAATATAATACAAAAGATAGAGGTTGCAATGCCTATCAGTACTTCAGAATCGGGACGGTGTCGGTCCGATGGGTTTTGAAAGAAAGGCGGTGTTGCCGAAGATTTTTAAGCCGACACGCTTGAAGGTCTGGGCGTAACGTGAATAATGTTGCGACTGTCATCATAACCGTGTGTTTGATGGAGGGCTATCGCATATAATAGACAAATTATTATAAGCAGTAGTTCGTTTTAACTACTGCTTTTTTCAGAAGGAAGGATAAAGTTATGAAACAAAATTACAACGTCGGAATTATAGGAGCAACCGGCATGGTGGGCCAACGTTTTATAATGCTTTTGCACAATCATCCGTGGTACACAATCAAAGTGCTTGCCGCATCGCCGAGAAGTGCGGGCAAAACTTATAAAGAGGCTGTAGGCTCAAAATGGGCAATGGACGAGGCTATTCCGTCAGGCGTTGCAGATATGGTTGTTATGAACGCAACGGACGACGTTGAAAAAATTGCAGCTCAGGTAGATTTTGTATTCTGTGCGGTAGATATGAAAAAGGACGAAATAAAAGCTTTGGAAGAACGTTACGCAAAGGCTGAATGTCCTGTTGTGTCCAACAACTCCGCTCACCGTCATACGCCTGATGTGCCTATGATAATTCCGGAAATCAATCCGGAGCATTTGGATATTATTCCGATGCAGCGTGAACGTCTTGGCACAAAACGCGGGTTTATCGCAGTAAAATCCAACTGCTCGCTGCAGTCATATCTGCCGGCAATGGCAATCATAAATATGAAATATCCTATCGACCGTGCATTGGTTACCACGTACCAGGCAATTTCCGGTGCGGGCAAAACCTTTGACACATGGCCGGAGATGGTTGATAACCTTATCCCGTATATCGGCGGAGAGGAAATGAAGTCCGAAGTTGAGCCAAATAAGGTTTTGGGTAAGATAGAGGGCAAAGAAATCGTTCCGTCAAATGCTCTTTCAATAGAATGTCAGACATACCGCGTGCCTGTGTCGAACGGACACACGGCGGCAATCTTCTTCTCATTTAAAGACGGAGTTAAAAAGCCGTCGGTAGAGGAGATAGAACAGATGTGGAGAGACTATGCAGGCGTGCCTCAGCAGCTTGAATTGCCTCACGCACCAAAGCAGTTTATACACGTTTATACCGAAAAAGATGAGCCTGATCAGCCTCAGATAAAAACTGCCAGAGAAACAGACGGCGGCATGGCAATATCCTGCGGACGCTTGAGAGAATCAACACAGTACGATTACAAAATGGTATCCATGAGCCACAACACCTTAAGAGGAGCGGCAGGCGGTGCGGTATTGCTTGCCGAATTGCTGACAGCTAAAGGATATATGGACTGATTCAGACGGGAAGATGTAATCAGCAGAAAATAAATGAGCGGAAATTTAAATGATATTTTGAAAATCCGCTGTATAATGGGGGAGGATTTTATTATGGCAAAGACATTACCTTTCACCGGTTCGGGTGTTGCATTGATAACACCGTTTACCGAAACAGGAGTGGATTATCCTAAATTAAAAGAACTTATAAACTGGCATATAGACAACAAAACCGATGCAATCATCATCTGCGGCACAACGGGAGAAGCGTCCACCATGCCTGATGAGGAGCATATGGCGGTTATAGAATATACGGTTAAAGAAGTTGCGGGACGTATTCCGGTTATCGCCGGCACAGGCAGCAACGACACTCCGCATGCTATTGTGCTTTCAAGCTTTGCAAAAAAGGTGGGTGCGGACGGACTGTTGCTGGTAACACCGTATTACAACAAAACAACGCAAAAAGGCTTATACAACCACTACAAAGCAATAGCAGAGGCGGTTGATCTGCCTATCATACTCTACAACGTGCCGAGCCGTACAGGAATGAGTATAGCGCTTGAAACGCTTGTTGAGCTTGCAAAGATAGACAATATAGTTGCAATAAAGGAAGCCAGCGGCGATATGTCGTATGCAACCAAGGTTGCCGCAAAGTGTCCGGAATTGTATATGTATTCAGGCAATGACGATATAGTGCTTCCGCTGATGAGTCTGGGAGGCAAGGGCGTAATATCCGTTGCCGCAAACGTTGTGCCTGAGGACGTACACAACATGTGTGAGGCTTTAGCAAACGGCGATATTGAAAAAGGAAGAGAGTATCAGCTTAAGATGCTCGACCTTATGAACGCATTGTTTGTCGAAGTTAACCCGATACCTGTCAAGACGGCAATGAATTTGATGGGATTTAAAGTGGGCCCGTTGAGAATGCCGCTTTGCGATATGGCTCAAAAGAATCTTGAAGTGTTGAAAAACGCTATGACAAATTACGGAATAAAAATTCAGAAATAAACGCTTATATAGCGGGTAAATCCGCATAGAGCCGGAGCTGTTTTTTATCAACCGCACAAATGAGGAAGTGTAAACCAATGACAAATATAATTCTGAACGGATGCAACGGCAAAATGGGGCAGGTTATAACCCGAATCGTATCGGAGCAGGAAAACTGCCAAATAGTTGCCGGGGTGGATGTGAACACCGCTGTGCAAAACAGCTACCCTGTGTTTGAAAATATAAATGACTGCAATGTGCCTGCCGATGTTATTATCGACTTTTCGCATCCAAGCTCTTTGGAAAATCTTTTGGCATATTCGGCAAGCAGGGGCGTTCCTGCCGTTGTTGCCACAACAGGGCTTACCAAGCAGCAGGTGGACAGTATACGTGCAACATCGGAAAAGGTGGCTTTGTTTTTCTCGGCGAATATGAGTTTGGGCGTTAATCTTATAACCGCATTGGCAAAAAAAGCGGCAAAATTTTTGGAAGGCAGCTTTGACATAGAAATTGTGGAACGTCATCACAACCAAAAAATTGACGCTCCGAGCGGCACGGCACTTGCAATAGCAAACGCAATATCCGATTCGCTCACAAATAAGCCGGAGTTTGTGTATGACAGACATTCCGTGCGTAAAAAGAGGTCTAAAACAGAGATAGGTCTTCACTCGGTACGCGGCGGCACTATCGTGGGCGATCACGAAATTATCTTTGCCGGAAACGACGAAGTTATAGAAATAAAGCATTCCGCCGCATCAAAAGAGGTGTTTGCGGTCGGAGCTGTGCGTGCGGCAATGTATCTGTGCGGCAAGCAGCCCGGTCTTTACGATATGAATCACCTTGTGGGCGAAATTTAAAAAAACAGCCGGTATACGCTGTTTGGTTGATATTTTTCTGATATTTTAGCGGTGCGGATTAATCCGTGCCGTTTTTGTTTCTAAACTTTCACACAGCCGCATATACATAAAACAACAAATACTTTGGAGGCTGTGATAGTGAAGGATTATATTGAAGAACGTGCAGTTCTGCTTGCTAATTACATTATCGACAAGAAAACCACCGTACGCAGGGCGGCTAAAGAATTTAATATAAGCAAAAGCACCGTACACAAAGACGTTACCGAAAGATTATCTCAAATAAACCGTACATTATATGAAGAAACAAAAAATGTACTTGATGAAAATAAGGCGACGCGTCATATCAGGGGCGGCGAGGCCACCAAAAACAAGTATATGCAGCGTAAGGCTGAAAACGAGGGCATTTAAAAGGTGTGCCCTAAAGGACAGTAAAAGGTCGTAGCAGATTTGCTACGACCTTTTACTCATTATAAAAACAATCTAATTCCCATTTTAAAGGGTTTGTATCTATGTATTCCCATATCTTTTGATAGTCTTTTTCATCACGAATGATATGGTCGTGAAATGACCGTTGCCAAATATTTTTTCCGTATTCTCTGTTGCAAAACCTTTTAAATGTCGATATAAATTTTGATATTTCGGAATTTGTAGGGGACGGCGTCCTCGACGTCCCGATTTTCAAATCCGTAATTGATAAGATAAAATGTATATGATTCGGCATAATCACATATTTATCAACGGAAATATGTTTGTAAAATCCAACGAGAAAAGGCTGAACGAAATCAACCGTTCAGCCTTTTAAAATTACTGTCCTTTAGGGCACACCTTTTAGCCCCCCGTTTTTTATTTTCTGATCAATTCCGTTACCGGCTTTGTGAGCAATGCGGAAAACCACTTGACAAACACGCCCGTGAACAACGCCGCAATAATTGTGCCTTCACGCGTGCCTACAATTTTAAAATCAAAGAACAGCATCGACAGCACTATCGAGAAAAGCACATAGCTCACATCAAGTATTATTTTAACGGTGCTGAAATTTTTCCCTGTTACGTTTGCAACCGTCTTCACCACAGCTTCGCCGGGATTCATAATAACGTCCGCTATAACGGACAGCGATATTCCCAATCCCAACAGTGCCGTGCCGGACAGGGTTAAAATCAACTGCACAATATACATATCCGTCGGCACAGACGATATACACCATCTGCCGAAATCGGTGAAATATCCGAACAGAAACGATACCGGTATCTGTAAAAGTTGAAACGGTTTAAAGCTTTTTCTTAAAATCAAAACCTGTGCTAAAATAAGCATACAGTTCCACACAATCAGCCAGTTGCCGAGCGACAGGACGGGGAATTTATATCCCAAAACGTTCGGCACAGACGACACCGGCGATATGCCTAAATCGCCCTGTTTTGTTACAGCCACGCCGAACGCCGCAAAAAACAGGCCGAAAACAAGCACGGCATATCTTTTTATAAGCTCCTTCTTTGACATACATAAATACCTCCGCAGATAAAAACAGGAAAAATTACAAATTCCGTTTCAAATTATACTACATTAAAGTATAATTTGGCAAGATGCAGTAAAAAAATATCGTTTCTTAGGCTGATTTTATTTGCTTTTTGTCTTTTTTTTATTGCAAATTACGGTGTTGTATAATATAATAAGAAACGATGTATTAAAATTTTAAAGGTGATATTATGACAATTATTGACTTATTGGAAAGAAACAGCCGCGAATATACAAACGAAGTTGCACTTGTGGAAATAAATCCCGAGGCGGACGATAACCGCCGTCTCACATGGAGAGATTATGACCTTGTTCAGCAAACGGTAAAAACCGGCTACAGACGTGAAATAACATGGGAGATTTTTAACGAAAAGGCAAACCGTTTTGCAAATGCGTTGATAGGCAGAGGCATAGGCAAAGGAGATAAGGTTGCTATTTTGCTTATGAACTGTCTGGAATGGCTTCCTATATATTTCGGCGTTTTAAAAACAGGTGCCGTTGCGGTGCCGCTTAACTTCAGATACTCGTCCGATGAAATCAAATATTGTCTGGAGCTGTCAGAATCCAACGTGCTTATGTTCGGACCGGAATTTATAGGCAGAATAGAAGAAATAGCCGACGATATAAGTAAAAACCGTTTATTGTTCTATGTGGGCGACGGTTGTCCGTCGTTTGCGGAAAGCTATATGCATTTCACAGCCGACTGCCACAGCAACAATCCGAATCTTGGCATAACGGAAGACGATTATGCGGCAATATATTTTTCGTCCGGCACAACAGGCTTTCCAAAAGCGATATTGCATAAACACAGATCGCTCATACACTCCTGCAGAGTGGAACAAAACCATCACTCACAAACCCATGACGACGTGTTTTTGTGTATTCCGCCGCTGTACCACACCGGTGCAAAGATGCATTGGTTCGGCTCTTTGTTGAGCGGCTCAAGGGCGGTGCTGTTAAAAGGCACAAAGCCGGAATTTATATTAGATGCCGTGTCAAAGGAAAAATGCACCATAGTATGGCTTCTGGTACCTTGGGCACAGGATATATTGAACGCTCTGGACTCGGGCAAGCTGTCGCTTAACGACTATGAGCTGTCGCAGTGGCGTCTGATGCATATAGGTGCACAGCCGGTGCCGCAGAGTCTTGTAAAGCATTGGCTTGAATATTTCCCAAATCATCAGTACGATACAAACTACGGACTGTCTGAATCCATAGGCCCCGGTGCGGTGCATCTCGGAGTGGAAAATATACATAAAGTGGGAGCTATAGGCATACCGGGTTACGGCTGGAAGACCAAAATCGTTGACACCGACGGCAATGAAGTTAAGCAGGGCGACGTGGGAGAGCTTTGTCTTTGCGGCGACGGTGTTATGGAATGTTATTATAACGACGAAGAGGCAACCAAAAAGTGTCTGAAGGACGGCTGGCTGTATACAGGCGATATGGCAATGCAGGATGAAGACGGCTTTATATACCTGGTTGACAGAAAGAAAGACGTTATCATAACCGGCGGAGAGAATTTGTATCCGGTTCAGATAGAAAACTTTATAAGTGCATACAACAAAGTGCATGACGTTGCGGTTATCGGCATACCCGACGCACGTTTGGGTGAAATTGCACTTGCGATAATCAAAGTAAAAGAAGGCATGACATGCACAGAAGAAGAAATTATGGAATTTTGCAGCGGAATGCCGCGATATAAACGTCCGCGAAAGATAGTGTTTGCGGATGTGCCGCGTAATCCTACCGGCAAGATAGAAAAGCCGAAACTCAGGAAGATGTACGGTGCGGAACATTTTGTTCTTGATCAGAATCAAGGCTGAAATAGAATAAATTAAAGCAGAAACAATCTGTTTAAAAAGGGGTATTTTAAATGACAAGAATAGTTATAACATCGTGTTTGATCATATGCTTTTTTGCCTTGATGATAGGCATTGGCATCAGATCAAGAAAACACGCGACCGACGTTAACGGATTTGTGTTGGGTTCAAGATCTGTAGGACCTTGGCTCAGTGCTTTTGCGTTTGGTACGTCCTACTTTTCGGCGGTTATATTCGTAGGCTATGCCGGACAGTTCGGCTGGAACTTTGGTATTGCGTCGACATGGATAGGTCTGGGCAATGCGTTTATCGGCTCGCTTCTTGCGTGGAGCGTGCTGGGCAGACGCACACGTATCATGACGCAGCATCTGTCAAGCAAAACAATGCCGGACTTCTTTGGCTCACGCTTTAACTCAAAAGGCTTAAAGGTAGCGGCGTCCGTGATAACATTTATATTTCTTATTCCATACACGGCATCGTTGTATAACGGTCTTTCCAGATTGTTTGCGATGGCGTTCGGCAATATCAACTATGCTTACTGCGTAATTGCGATGGCGGTTTTAACAGGTATATACGTTATCATCGGCGGATACATGGCAACAGCTATCAACGACTTTATCCAAGGCCTTATAATGCTTGTCGGCATAGCGCTTGTTGTAGGTGCGGTGCTTAACGGACACGGCGGCTTGCTTCAGTCAACACAGTCTCTTGCACAAGTAACAGGCGATGCAGGCTGGCAGGGTGCGTATGCATCATTTTTAGGTCCTAATCCTTTATTTTTGTTTTTCGTTGTTATGTTAACATCACTGGGAACATGGGGACTTCCGCAGATGGTTGGTAAATTCTATGCAATAAAGAATGAAGACTCTATCAAAAAAGGTACTGTTATATCGACAATATTCGCTATAGTAGTTGCCGGCGGATGCTATTTTTTAGGCGGCTTCGGCAGACTGTATAACATAGACGTTAAAGCCCTCGGCTTTGACGCTGTTATTCCGGCAATGCTTGAAACTCTGCCGGACGTTATAATAGGCATAGTTATCGTGTTGGTGCTTTCGGCATCAATGTCCACGCTGTCGTCTTTGGTGTTGACGAGCGGCTCAACCATTAC
>CAJOGA010000025.1:19534-24980 GCA_905233855.1 uncultured Clostridia bacterium | reverse complement strand
CCAGAATCTCCTGTGGGGAGCTTTTGCCGGGCTCGCTCTTGTAAAGGTAGTCCTGCTCGCCGCGTATCATCGGTGCCATCGCTTCCTCATCGATCAGCATACAGGAAAGCCAAAAGTTAGGGTTGCTGTTTTCTTCATCCCACGGATTCATTTTCACCGGCAGATCCTTAAAACCTTCCTTGTATCGCATATAGATCGCACGCTTTTGTGCGATGTGTTTGTCCAAATACGGAATCTGGCCTCTTATCACTCCGGCAATAATATTGCTCATACGGTAATTGTAACCAATTTCCTCATGTTGGTACCAAGGCGCTGCTTCGCGGCTTTGAGTACTCCATTTGCGAACCTTATCGGCATCTTCTTTTGAATCGGTGATAAACATCCCACCGGCAGAGCCTGTGATGATTTTATTGCCGTTGAACGAAATCGCATTAAAATCGCCAAACGTGCCGGTTTGCTTGCCTTTATATGTTGCACCCAACGACTCTGCAGCATCTTCGACAATCAGTGCACCATGTTTGTCGGCAATAGACTTAATTTCATCAATTTTGCCGGGCGTCCCGTAAAGATGTGCAACAACAATAAGCTTAACGTCCGGATAAAGCTCAAACGCTTTTTCCAGTGCTTTGGGATCCATATTCCACGTGTCGCATTCTGTATCAATAAAAACAGCCTCGCCGTTCTCATAGGCGACAGGATTTATTGAGGCGTCAAAGGTCAGATCGCTACAAAAAACTTTGTTTCCGCGAAGAGTGCCTTCATTAGGTTTTGCTTGACCATAAAGCCTCTCTGCCGCCAATTTAGTAGCGAGGTGCAACGAAGCGGTGCCGCAGGATAACCCAACGGCATACTTGTTTCCGACATATTCAGCTATCTGCGTTTCAACGACGTCAATATTTTCTCCGACGGTAGAAACCCAGTTTGTTTGTATTGCATTTTCAACCCACTTTTGCTCTTCTCCGTGCATGGTAGGCGAAGCCAGCCAAACTTTGGATTCAAATTTTTCAATATCGTCAAAACGTGGGTTGTTCAAAAAATCGCTCATTTTATATTCCTCAATTTCGATTCTGTTTTATCTAATAACTTTGCAATTCTGATTAGGTGTGATTCAATATAGTCATCTTAGGCGTGATTCAATATAGTCATTGTGCCAACTGAAAAGAACAGCCAAAATCAATCCGGCATGTCCTGTTTCAGCTATCGCTATTTGCATACTGCTTTCTCTCCTAACTCAACAAAACACCAATATACCGATAGAATGCGGAGTGAACGTACAGAAATGAATATGGGACTATAATACTGATCAATATAATATAATATTATATTATGTTATGCTATGCTATTGCTTTGTTAATAACATCGCAAAGATAATATCACAAATCGCAGATAAAGTCAAGAATTTTTTTTGCTTTGTATGATGCTGATTTTGTACAATATACAAGGACGAATAAAAATATTGACTTGCCGTATATAATCTGTTATAATGTTATGGTATATAAATATAATTTGATATAAGTATGTGCAATGAGAGAGTTGAAACTGAGATATGGGACTATTTAAAAGAAACAAAACAATCGATCCCCCTTCCGCACCTACCGAAAGCATCCGTCATGAAAAGCCGCCTGTTGCCACTCTTAAAACAGGGCGTATGGCAAATGTGTATCTTAAAATGTATTTATGGATTTTTTCGGTCAGTTTGAATTACAATTCATACCAGTTGGAAAGCGGAAACGCAGTTTTTGCAAACCGCAGTTTTCCTGTCAGGGGATACTATAACGATTTATTCAACAGCTTATTGGAAACGATTTCTTCGGAACAGGTTGATGAGTTCAAAGAAGCATTTGATCCAAAAGCTTTGGAACTGCTCTTTACCGAAGGCAGAACATGTGTTTCCGGAATGTTTTTTGCCAATCTTCGCAAAAAGAGCGAGATTGCAAAAGATGTATCAATCGTTGAAACCGACACAAATGCAGAAAATGCGGAAAATGCAGAAAACGCGGAAAATGCAGAAAACGCGGAAAATGCAGAAAACGCGGAAACCAAAGGTTCAAATGCAGAATGGTACGAATTTCGTGTTGATCGCATCCCTGTTGATGACAGTAAGCAATTTCAGTTTATATTCTATATCAGATTTGCCGCCGGCGAAAAAGACGACGGAAGTCTGCCGCCTGTTTCAAAACCTCCTGTTGAGGGGGAAAACAGCAGCTATAATTGGGACGAAATCCGTATCAAACGCGTGCTGAACGACGAAAAGGTTATATATTACGAATATGATGTTACAAACGACATAATATACTTTCACCGTTTACGCGACGAAAAGAAGATCGACCATGTAGAAAACAATTTTTTAAAAACCCTTAATGCACACAGCGACTGGATGTTCTTTCACGAAAGTGTTAAAGACGTACATCGTCTTTTCCAGAATGCAATTGAAGGAATATCGGGCGAAACTGAAATACGCTACCGCAAAGACGGGCTACAAGGTGCTGCGTTTATACATTATATGCTGTCGTGTCAGCCTTTGGAAGAACGCGGCAAGCCTACATGGATTATTGGTTCATTGAAGGATATTGAAAAAAAGGTGCTGAGAAGAGAGGAAAATAATGAAATAATGCGGCATCTGGATCTGTCTCTTGAAAATTTTTATACAAGCATGCACCAAATAAATATGAATCACGGAACTATTACAGCCGTACTTCGCTCAGAATCCGGTTTCAGCCTTGATAAAAACCCTCAAAGGCTTGATGTTTTCATCAATAGTCAAATAAGAAACGGTATTATTGCCGAGGAAAGTGCCCAAGAGTATCTGAATTTGCTCAAACAAAATTATTTAAAAGTCAAAACAGCAAAGGGCAGTTTCGAATTTGAAGCACTCTTGCGTACTCCGGGTTCAAAGGAGTATCGCTGGTATTTGGAAACTATAACGGCAGTGAAAAACAAGCCGGGCGTCTATATGCGTATGAACCGGGATATAACAGAAACCAAGCAGATACGTCGTATGAGGTATGAAATGGAAACGCAATCGCGTTTTTCCGAATACAGCCGTTCGGTACTGGACACGATGGCCAGTCTTGTAGAGTTCAGAAATACCGAAAGCGGCGAACATATCAAGCATGTGCGTGATCTTACACACATCCTGCTCGTCGATATTGCCGCAAGAAGCCCGGAATATCATATAACACAAAAAATGGTCGACTTCTATACCGAAGCTGCTACAATTCATGACATTGGCAAGGTTACTATTTCCGATACCATTCTTAACAAGACCACCGCCCTTACTCATGAGGAATACGAAACTATGAAGCTTCACACCACCAACGGTGCAAAAATAGTTGAACATCTCAATATGACAGGTCTTGAAGAGATGAAACCGTATTGTTATGATGTTGTTTTGCATCACCATGAGCGTTTCGACGGGAATGGATATCCGGATGGTCTTAAAGGAGACGAAATCAGTATCGGCGTCCAGGCTGTCAGCATCGCTGATACATACGACGCCCTCGTGAGCGAGCGATGTTATAAAGCCATTATTCCGTTCGACGAAGCACTTGAAATGATATTAACAGGTAAATGCGGTGTGTTTAATCCGCTTGTCCTTGATTCACTGAAAGCGGTTGAACCGCAAATACGCCAATGTTATCTAAGCAAAGAAAATGCATCTGAAGAGCCGCAAAAAGAAACGATAGATATTATTCAAGAATACTCTCAGGAACAAACACAATAAAAACCACAAAACGAGTAAACGAAAGGATTTTTTCAGATGGCAAACTTTGACATTAAAAGCGGCACAAAAATGCAAGTAGCGTTCGACGTTGCACCCGGAGAAGAATTACAGTTCAACATGGTCTGCACTTTTTACAAAAAAATTGATGAATCCGCATTTCTTATTTCCGTTCCGATGAAGGACGGAAAAGCACTGCCTGCAGATGAAACAAAAAAGTTCATTATGAAGTACACCGCCGGATCAGAATCCATGATCCTTGCCGGCTATGTAGACGACGAAGTTAAAGAAGGTATACGTCGCTATTGGAAGATTCGTCGTGTTACGGAACAGCGTCAGCTGTTTCAACGTGCCGATGAACGTTTGAAAATTACACTTAAAGTAAAGTATCGCAACGGAACGGCTCTCCCGGGAGAAGAACACGAAATGGAGTTCAGAGACGGTATGACGCTTGATATTTCCGCCGGCGGTATGGCGTTATTCTTAAACGACAGCTTTGATGTCGGCGAGCTTTGTCTCATCACCTTGCCTCGCATCGGCACGACGGAAGAAGGGCGTGCAATTGAAGATGTTGCCGCAGTTGTATGCTGGCAGAGAGAAGTGCCTAAAGGGAGCCTTTACAGACGTTTGTGCGGCTTGCAGTACCGTCTTGGACAAGGAGAAGAACATCAGCGTATGCAACAATATGTTGCAACCGTAAAGAAAAGATATAAGATTTAATTTTTTAGTTTTGAGTGAGTATTATGAAGATTTTGAACAATAAAAGCAACAATATAAACAACGATCTTCCGGAAGATCCTCTTCAGTTAGATGGATCGGACGCTTTAAATGCAGACTTTTCCGAAAAGGATGCTCCCGAAAACAGTGATAATCCTAACCAAATTGTCCGCATAGGAAAGCTTGAAAAAAAGATTGTAAGGTCTCAAGAAGAAGATATCGATCCGGATACCGTTGTCAGCATGTATATGCCGCGTAGGCGTATGCATCGTATCGGTGCTATGCTTTTGCGTCTTGATAAGCTCTCATTATTGCTTTTGGGTGCTTTGGCGTTGATCGTCGTTATTTTCATTGCTGCCTTTTCGCAGGAAAATATGGGTAATTTCACAATCAACTTAAATCGTCTGGAGCTGTACCGTAAGGGTATCGCCATAGCGTCAGACAGAAACTTTACCGATCCTACTGCACGTCTTAACGCAAGTGCCTTGGAAGATGCAACAAATATTTCTATTGATAACCTCCCAACCGGATTAAATGAAATGGACGGCGATCATAACGGAGAGGATTATGTCGCATACACATACTACATCCGTAACGGCGGTAAGGAAAGCGTAAACTATATAGCACAGATCGTACTTGAAAATGCATCTAAAGGTGCTGAAGAGGCCGCCAGGGTGGCAGTATGGCGTAATGACGAACGAATAGTTTATGCAGAACCCGCTGCTACAGGTTTGGCAGAACCGGGTACACAAAGGTTTGAATCGCACAATATTGTCTGCACATATGAAGTTTCGGATTTTTTAGTCGGATACGTTGATAAGTACACTGTCGTTATCTGGCTTGAAGGCGATGATCCGGAATGTGTTGATGCGATCGTAGGCGGAAGCTTGCAGTTCAGCATGAACATTGATTCCGACTCAGAAACTGAAGACAGTCTGTTTCAAAAATTTGTTAGTGACGTACGTGATGCGATCACGGGAAACAACCCTATAAATGCTGCCGGTGTAA
>CAJOGA010000025.1:0-19409 GCA_905233855.1 uncultured Clostridia bacterium | reverse complement strand
TGTATATGATATTCTATTGGGCAGAGTTTTGATTATTTTTAGTTTAAGAAGAGAATATTTTTAAAAAAATTTATGATATATTTTTCGGAAGGGATAACATCATGAGCGATTTTCTCAAGTTTTCATTTGAATTATTGTCAAGTATCTTTTATAACTTTACGTATTGGCTAACAGGGATACTGGACGGTTTTATAAAACTGTTTATTACAGGATGGAAAGACTACATAGAGGTTTTTTCATCCTATTTTCGTCATTTTGGTATAGGCGCAAAGATTGCGGCAATTTTGCTTGCTTTGATTCTGATTGCAATACCTATTGGGCTTATTGTTCTTCTCGTACACCGCATAATTCTGCATATTCGCCTCAGAGCTACAAAAAACGACAGTACGGTGTTGTATAAAGAAATAGGTCGCTTAAACAGACAGGTATTGGATCTCATGGATGAAAAAAACAAGATCCTTGCATTAAAAGTAAACAGTGTCAGCGGCAGTACGGCAGATACATCCGGATATGTGGCAACCCCTGCCCTGCTGGATGAAAACGGAGCACCGATTGGTAAAACTGCAATATTGGAAGGTGCAGTGGCAGATTCTATGCCTGTGCCGGGCGGTACATCGAGTGTGGCAAGCACCGGCGGAACAACAGCTGTAGTGCCGGGCGCCCCGTTGGATCCGTTGATGACTCCTGTAGCAGGAGGTTCCGTTGCTGCAGTAGGCGGCGTTGGCATCGGCGGCTTAGGTATCGGTGAAGATGCTATCGCAACAGCTGCCTCGGCAGCAGCCGCAGCGGCAACCGAGGCTCGCAACAAGGCGGAACAGGAAGGTAATGATTCCGTAACACGTTTCCCTAAACTTGCAATTGTTGACGCAAAATATATGGATTATGATCCGCCGGTATTTGATAACGAAATCACTCTTAAACAGTTTGCGGAAAACTATCGCTTGTTTGCCGCAAGTCAGATGAAACTGTATTATACACCCGAAATTGTACGTCGCTTTATTGCCGGAATGGCTTCAAGCCGTTTGCTGATATTGGAAGGTATATCAGGTACAGGTAAAACCAGTCTGCCGTATTCGTTCAGCAGATTTTTGTGCAACCCGGCAACATTTGTATCGGTACAACCTTCATACCGCGACAGGACGGAGCTTTTAGGCTATTTCAACGAGTTTTCAAAGCGATTTAACGAAACAGAGTTTTTGCGTGCACTGTATGAATCAAACTACCGTGAAGACCCTAACTTTATAGTGCTTGACGAAATGAACCTTGCCCGTATTGAGTATTATTTTGCCGAGATGCTCTCCGTTTTGGAAATGCCAAGTCATGATGAGTGGATAATTGATCTTGTACCTACCGCATGGCCGGGAGATCCTCTTAAGCTTGACAGCGGCAAAATTCATGTTCCTGATAATATATGGTTTGTAGGCACAGCAAATAACGACGACTCTACCTTTACCATAACCGATAAAGTTTACGACCGTGCTATACCGATAGAGTTGAACGAACGTGCACAACCATTTGAATGTGAATTACAGCCTACATGCTGTATCACATATAAGCACTTGAATGATTTGTTTGAGCAGGCACGTGAAAATTATCCCGTTACCGACTCAACTCTTGCCAAAATGCTCAGGCTTGATGAATATCTGCAAACTCGATTTAAGCTTGCATTTGGTAACCGTATTACGAAACAGATGCATGATTTTATCCCTGTTTATGTCGCCTGCGGCGGAACAGAATTTGATGGTATGGATTATATCATCGCCCGTAAAGTTTTGAAGAAATTCGAAAGCATGAACATAAGCTTTGTAAGAGATGAAATAAAGGGTTTGATAGCATTTATTGAAAAGATATTCGGCAAATCCAATATGCGAGACAGTAAAGATTATCTTACCAGAATCCAGAATCTGTATTAAAAATGATGTAAAACTTGTAATAAGGAGGAAAAACCTATGGCACCAACAATTAATAATCTGTATCTGAAATATGTGAACAAAGTCGGTACAGCACTGGAGAATGACCGATATTTTCAGTATCTTTTTGAAATTGTACGTGCCGGTTCCCACACCTTAGAACAAAAAAATCAGATACTGCATAAGGTTGTTGACGAACGCTGGTTAAGTACGATTGAAGATTCGCTTGAATCTATCAACAAGATTATAGAAAAACCGCGACGCTTTGTTGCAACACACGAAGAGGTTGTGCCTGTCGATTTGGCAAAGAGAATCACTGCAGACAGTGTCCGCCATTTGAGTATGAATACGCAATATATAGCAAGCGACCCCAACAGCGATGATGTCTATCCTACGCATATCATGACTGTAAGCACCGAAGACAGCTACGATCTTTATGAAAACCGTTTTATCTACCATTTGATTCAACGTCTTGTTACCTTCATCGATAAGCGTACCGATGTCATTTTCTGGTCAACCGGTGATGAAACAAAAAACACGCTGAAAATATCCAGCAAAGTTGATGATGCGTACGAACAAATCGAATATAAACTGGAAATGTCCGTTAAGAACAATCAAAGCGTTATGGAAAACGACAGCGATAATATGCAGGTATTTATGCGAATTGACCGTGTGCGACGTCTTGTAATGGCGTTGCGTGAAAGTTCTTTTTGCTCTCTTATGTCGGGGTGTGCTAAAGTACGCAGTCCTATACAGCGTACCAACCTGCTTATGAAAGATCCGGATTATCGTAAATGCTATAAACTGTGGCAATTTTTGGAAAGCTACGATGAAGTCGGTTACACTATAGACGTAAAAGAGAGTAACCTTCAATTTGACGAAGAGTATCTTATCCAGATGTACACAAATCTGATTACCAATTATACTGTGTTTAAAAGTCTTCTGGAAAGTGATCCACGTAAATTTGAAGAGATAAGCAGCAAACAACGCAAACCGATAAAACCAAAGTTTATTAAAAAAATCGAAGAAGAAATCGTAGACGATCGCAATATAGAAGAAGTTGAAGTGCGTCAGGTATTTATTGAAGAGGTAACTGAAGCACAGCTGGCAGCCGAAAAAGAACTGGCTCAACAAGCCGAAAGGGTTAAGGAGCTTGAAGCCGATTTGGAAGATATGGACGTTCAAATGCAGGACACCGTGCAACAGTTGCAATCCCTGTCTGAATTGGCATCTGCCGCTAACGACCGTGCAGATGAAGCCGAGGAGGAAAATATCCTTCTTACCCAAAACATCACAAAACTCCAGAGCAATTTTGACGAAGCTCAAAACAGCATAAAAAAAGCCGAAAAAGAGATTGAAGAATTGAAAGCGTTACTGCAAGAAGCCAAACATGCAGAAGAATCGGCAAAAAAACAGATGCAGGACGCTGTTACAGATAAAGAAAAATTTGAAAGCGAAATGCTTTTCGCCATCAAAAAATCCGAAGAATCCGAGCTTGCTCGTCAAGATGCGGAAGAAAAGAGGCTTGCTGCCGAAGAAAAGATGCATGTTGCAGAAGAAGCAAGAAAAGCCGCCGAGATTGCTGCCGCTAAAAGCGAAGAGGAAAAAACCCGTGCAGCGGAGCGTGCGTCTCAAGCAGAGAAGACATGCAAATCCGCACAAGACGAATGTCGAAGTGCAAACGAAGCTAAAAACATGGCACAAAAAGAAGCAAGAGACGCAAATGCTGCAAAAGTTAAAGCGGAAAACAAAGCAAATGCCGAATCTCAAGCCCGTCAAGCAGCAGAAAAGGCGAAAGCAGAAGCATTGGAAAAAGCAAAGGATGCCGCTGCCAAAATGACGGAGGCTCTCTCGCAGGCTAAAGACGCACAAAACGCACGTAATTTGGCTGAAAAAGAAAAAGATGTCGCAATTCGCAAGGCAAACCAAGCCGAAGAAATAAAATCAAAAGCGGAAAAAGAAGCGGCTTTGTCAAGGCAGGCAATGTCCGAAGCCGAAAAGGCAAGCAAAGACGCTATCGCTCAGGCAGAAGAAGCCCGTCGTGAGCAAGCAAAGGCTGTTGAAGCGCAACATCTTGCGGAGGAAGCTGCCATAGAAAGCAGAAAAGCTCTCGAAATTGCAGAAACAGCTCGTGATAAAGCAATAAAAAGAGCCGAACGCAACAGCTTATTGCGTGGTGTGTTTACACGTAAAAAAAAGGATGACGATGAATGAAAACATTAAAAAAAATCCTTCTTAACATTTTGAATTTTATTTCTGTTGTAGTTATAATTTGTGCAATCATTATGCTGATATCCGTAGTTTTTTCACGTTCGGGCGATGTACCTGATTTTTTGGGATATTCCGCATTCAGAATAACCACAGGCAGCATGGAGCCTACTTTGCGTACAAATTCTTTGATTATTGTACGCAGAGTTTCCGCAGAAGAAGTTGAACCGGACGATATAATCACATTCTATTCTCAGGATCCCGCACTTGGCGGAGCTGTGAATACGCATAGGGTGCTGCAGATCGATTCGGAAAACGGAAAACGTGTGTTTACTACCAAAGGTGATGCAAACTATATCGCAGACCGCTATTTGGTATATGAAAATGACTTGATAGGTGTGGTAGTATTTTCATCGTACATAATCGGTTTTATAATACGGCTTGCATCCAATCCGCTGATCTTTTTACCGTTGATTTTTTTGCCGCTTTTTATAATGTTGATAATCAATATGACAAAAGTGGTCAAAATGATGGGTAAAGCTATGGATGAAGAAACAACAGCTGATGTCAAATCAAACAGTCAAAATTATGATGAATCTGATGAAGATAAAAATTAATTGGCACTTGCAACTGTTCAAAATAAAGGAGTTGCAATAAATAATTGTCGTTTTATGCCATTTTCCGTCTTTTTTGGTCTTTTTTGGGACTTGTATTTAAGACATATGTATGTTATAATGATATCAATATTGGTTTTTGCAGTCACTTTTTATCATAACTTATTATTTCGCAAGAATAATATTGGGGGGATAAACAATGGGTAATACTCAAAATCGACATTTATTTGTCGTGGTTGCAATTGTTATTGTAGCTATCCTTACAGCATTTATTGTTTGTTCGAGCTTTTATGTCCATCATAAAGTGCGTCAGAATGCATCAACAACTTTCCATACAATTGAGTCCATCTTAAAAAAAGATAACGGATCACCTTTTGTTTTTACATTATTACCGTCTGACACACGTATCAGCCTATACGTAATTGATCCAAACGCAAAAAAAATAATCGGCTCAACCGATGCTGACGATATCGGAAAAGCTTTCTCATATGCCGATTTATCTATGGATACGGTTGTGAATTCAAAGATATATACCAAACAAGTAAAAATTGATGGAATCAAATCATATTGTATTTTTTCTGTCATTGAAAACTATTTAATCGGATATGTCGTTTCTGATTCGGTTATTTACAGCGATGTGATCAGAAACACTGTCGTTTTTGCTTTGATACTCCTTCTGATCGCATTTTTATTTGTCAGGTTTTATTATATAACTAAAGAAAGAGATATTGATTTCCTTACAGGTCTTTTGAACAGACGCAGCATCCATAAACGGTTGACTGAAATGTTTGCAACTCCCGAAAAGATGAAACACGGTGCAATCATTATGATTGATGCCGATAATTTAAAAAAAGTAAACGACACCTTTGGTCATGGTAAAGGTGATGATTATCTGAAAAAAATAGGATCGGTTATCAGTAGCTTTGGTAAGGAAAAGAACCTTTCCGCCCGCCTTGATGGCGACGAATTTATTACCATCCTTTATGGCTACAATTCAGATGAGGAAGCTCAAGCTGACATTGACGAGTTTATGAAATTGCAGGGTGAAAACAACACCTTTCTTGACAATGATGTTGACTACCTTGTTGGTTTTTCTGCCGGATACATCCTTATATACGGGCAAAAAGATTTTCACGCCTTACTTGATAAAGCTGATAAGATGATGTACGAAAATAAACGCATGCATAAAGAAAAGCTTGAATTGATTAATTAGCGACATTCCCTTCGGGTCAGTAGTGGCTCGAAGGGAAATTTTTTTGATAACTTGTAATAAACGTGTTGACAAGTTTAAACCGACGTGATACAATTCACTTGTAATAGATAATATTACAAGTGAATTGTATGTTTAAACAGAAAGGAATAATCATGAAATTGGCAGTAGTGGCGATAGCATCATCAGCTGTGCCGATTATGCCATAGCAATGGTTGATGGGATTGAAAAAGGCAACCGTATTCAACAACGAATCAGCGTTGTAAGACAATAGCATAAAATTAAAATATCTGTTGCCTTCCAACCTGAAATGTTATATATTACAACTCGGGAGGAAAAAGCCGATGCAGATTACAAGTAAATTTACAATAGCAATACACATCATCATAGCAATCGACTATTTCAAAGACAGTCAAGCAGTAACAAGCACATTCCTTTCCGGAAGCGTGGGATCCAATCCCGTTATCGTAAGGAATATAATGGGCGAACTTAAAGATGCGGGTATCATTGATATCAGCCGCGGCAAAATCGGTATCCGTCTTGCAAAAGAGCTCAAGGATATCACCCTGTATGACGTCTATAAGGCTGTCGGCTGTGTTGAAGATAACGGGTTGTTTCACTTTCACGAAAATCCAAACGCAAATTGTCCTGTCGGAAGAACTATCCATAAAGCAATGAGCAAGCGTTTGGAGGATGCACAGCAGGCATTGCATGCGTCCTTGAAAAGCACGACACTGGCAGAGGTTATGTCAGATACAATGAAGGAAATTCAATCATAAACCGTTGACTGTACTTTCTCTGCAGTAACCATAAGCCGGTTTGTCCCTTAGATGCGGCGGAAAAGAGGTAAAAACTGATGAATAATTTGTACGATCGCCGTGAAAACGGATATACAAAATCTATCCAAAAAGGGGTTGGGACCTTAGGAACTTTCCGTTCGGGGCTGACCTACGGCACAGGAAGTAAAGATGAAAATATACATCGTTTGAAAAAAGAAATTGAAAGCGCGGAGGCTATTGTTGTAGGTGCAGGAGCCGGCCTTTCCGCTTCCGCCGGGCTTACCTATAACGGTGAACGGTTTAATAAATACTTTTTTGATTTTAAGGAACGTTTTGGCATTACGGATATGTATTCAGGCGGTTTTTACCCCTTCCCCGATGCCGAAACACGTTGGGCATGGTGGGCACGTCATATATATTTCAACCGTTATATCGATGCACCGAAACCGGTGTATAAAAGTCTGTTAAATCTGCTCAATGGCAAAAATTATTTTATCATCACCACTAATGTAGATCATCAGTTCCGGCGGGCAGGCTTTGATAAAACACAGCTTTTCTATACGCAAGGCGATTACGGTTTGTTCCAAAGCACAGACCTAAAAGACTCTAAAACGTACGACAACGAAGCGTGGGTTATGCAGGCGATGGCAGCTCAGCGTTTTATTCCGGATGAAAACGGCGTTTTTCAAGTACCTAAGGATGGCTTAATCTCTATGCGGATTCCTCACGGCCTTATTCCAAAAACTCCTAACGGCAAAAACGTTACAATGAATCTCCGTGCCGATGATTCGTTTGTTGAAGACGAGGGATGGCATGCTGCATCTGCAAATTACGCCGACTTTCTGAAGGCACACGAAAGCGGGCATGTCCTGTATCTGGAGCTGGGTGTAGGCAGCAATACCCCTGTTGTCATCAAGTATCCGTTCTGGGCAATGACATCAGAAAACAGCAATGCGATTTACGCCTGTCTTAACTTTGGCGAGGCTTTCTGTCCCAAACAGATAGAGACACAGTCTGTTTGCATTGACGGCGATATCGGAGAAGTGCTGTATGGCTTAAATGTCAATAATCTTTCATAAGATATATTGCCTGAAAACATATATCGATCTTCAGATGCGGATTATCAGTTGAAATAATCCCCCGGCAAAGATAACACAATCCGCACAAATCCGTAAAAAACGGACACAGAAAAAAACGCCCTCCTATGGTAGTAAAATGAATTGCCATAGGCGAGACATTAATAAAACAGTATAACGAATAATGGATGAGAGCAAATATTCTCATCCATTATTTTGTGCTAAAACAAATCGCTATGATTTCCCGTTCGAGTCAAAGACAAAGTAATCATATCGTTTTCTTTTTTGTAAATTAAAAGCCAGTCCGGAGTAATGTGACATTCCCGATGTCCCGTGTAATAACCCTTTAGTGCATGGTCGTTATATTTTTCGGGTAAAGTCTTTTCTTCCCGTAATAAAGACAATACTTTTTCAAATAATGAAATATCATAGCCACGCTTAGCAATTATCTTGAAATCTCTTTTGAATTTGGATGAATATCTTACTTTAAGCATTTAAATCCCTCATAAGTTCATCCATATCATCATAAGCTTTACTCATATTTCTGTTGTTGTTTACATCATCAATCGCAGCCAAAGTCTCTGCGTTTGGAATATCTACCGCAAGTTCAAAGGGAATTTTACCAAGCCGTACAGCTTGCCTGCAAAAAACACACATTGCAGTTGACATATTAAGTCCCAGAGCAGCAAATAAATCATCAGCTTGTGCTTTTAATTCTTTATCCATACGAATTGTAACATTAGTTGTAGCCATAAGAATAAACTCCTTTCACTATTAGTATATTCATTATAGCACTTTTTATGTGCAATGTCAATTATTTGCACACGAAACTTTCGATTTTTCGAAAAATACTTTTACATCAGGAAATTCATTATTCAATGATGTATATTATCATAGCTATACAAACAAACTTGTTCCATGTAATTACAAAATGACCGACGAAGATAAAAAAGCTGAAGATAGCGGCGAATTGGTGTTTAGCTACGGTTCATCGGAAGTTGAGATAATCGAAGTTCAAAGTGTATCGTGGACAACAGATGATATGCACTATGAGTTGATGCAGATCGATGGCAAGTTATCCACAGATGAGCTTGCTGATATGGCGGCAGAAATTATACAAAAATAATACCCATTGCAGTTTTTTCTGATCAGTTGAAATAATCCCCCGGCAAAGATAACAAAGTCAATGCCGCGGGATTATTTTTATGAACATTTTCCGCATCTGCTGCATCCGTTACACGTCAACTTCATGCCGCAGCTATTGCAGCGTTTACCGAAATACGGTTTGTACAGTCTGTCTTCCGGTATAGGACATCCACTGTCATCCACAAGCTTAAATTCTATTGGTTTGCCTTGGAAGCTCAAGCCGGATTTTTTCGCCTGTTCGCTCTGCACGCTTCCTTCCAACTTATACATCTTTCCGTCTTTTACAAATCTCCTGCCCGTACCGCAGAATACAAAGGTTACGTTATATGCCGCACACTCATCCCGAAGCGACTTAACCCATTCATAATGACACGGTCTGGCACCACCGTAATTTTCTCCATCGCACAGCACCTGCTCGATCTGACCGGACGGAAGATATTCTTTAATGCTGACACGTCCTATAAACGGAGCACACATAATCCCTTTATGCTTGAACGGAAGGTTGAGCAAAACAGGAATCCTTTCATCTGCACGACGCTGATTTTCACAAGTTACATTAAACATCACATTCTCCCAACCGTCGCCCCAGTCCTTTGGCAGATGCTCAGCCACACGTTCGGGACGCTTTGTAAGCAGAAAAAACTTCACGTCGGATCGCTGTTTCATTATTGCCCATGCCTCATCTCTCCAAGCATCAGCCTCTGCCAGAAAGAAATCCGACGTCATGCATACACGCAGCATTTCTCCGCTTTTAACTTTATACTGACCGCTGCGGTCTTTGGAAAGAGGATACTTAAATCCTGCCTTTGTTTTGAATATTTCCGAGCCGTCCTTATCACGCAGCGAATCAAGATGGTACATATAACAATTCCGGCAGCCTTCACTGCATTTTATGCAGCCGTGCCACGGATTCCATATATCGTGCAAATAAATTCACCTCCTTGTGAAAATTGCAATCTATTTTTTAAGCGAACAGGTTCTTATAAACTGTTTTATATCAGCACCGTCCTCAAGATACCGTAACAGTATCTGTGCACATGCCCTGCTGTCGCTGTCCGCTCTGTGATGGTCAAGGCAGATGCCGTAATGCTCACACAATACATTCAGCTTATGACTCATACCCGGCAAAATACGTCTTCCCATCTGTACGGTGCAAACATACCTCACATACGGTTTCCATTCGATTGCGTAATAATTCAGACATCTCTTCAGCACATTCATATCAAACACGGCATTATGTGCCACCAAAAGTCCTGCCGACATAATCGGTTCTATCCGCTCCCAGACCTGTGGAAACGTTGGTGCGTCCCAAACCGTTTCCTCACTGATTCCCGTAAGACGCACGTTAAAATAATCAAAGTACGTTTCGGGATTCACCGGCGAATAGTACTCATCCAAAACCTTGCCGTCTTCAATCACAACAATTCCGATGGCACTGATTCTGTTGTTCATGCGATTCGGCGTTTCAACGTCAAACGCAACAAATCTCGACATAGCCGAACCTCCTTAATCTTCAACACTTTAGCGGAGTTTTTATAAACTATTATATCCTCCCCTACCATCATTATCAAGCTGTATAAGCTTGTCCCCTTTATGCTCAATGAGAATATAGGATAATGCAATCCATAATTAGCTTTTAACAGTAATTTTGCATCAGGTCGATTTCCGCCTGTTCCACCATTCTTTGAATAATATCTGTTTAAATTCTGCGAAGCATCAACAGTTCCTTCTTGTATATCAAAGCTTGTAAATCGTCCAGTTTGCGGGTCAAAATATCTTGCTCTGAGATAATACATATCCAACTCGTCATCATAGTATTCGCCTGCATATTTAATAGGATTTTCTATAAGCTCTGTTTCGGATTAAATATTACCCCATACATCATATCCTATCATAGAAGGAACCTAATTTCCAGACTTTTTCTCACACTCTCCTGAAAAAGATTTATTGAAATTATCCGGTATAGCAAGAAGCACATTCTATTACTATTTGAAACATCAAAGCACAGATAAATATATCCACTATTACAACAACGAAAGAATTTCTATTAAACTAAAAGGAATGAGTCCGGTACAATACCGGACTCATTCAACAAGAACTTAATATTTAATTTTGTCTAAACTTTGGGGTTCACTTCACGTTTCGGACGGTGTATTTAACAACGCAGTTTTTAATTTGCTTATTTTTTAATGAACTGAAATATCAGTTTCATCATTTATATAGTTTATATTATTTACTGCATTATCTATTGCACTTTCTACTTGGATTTCAGCAAGCTGAAGTCTGTAATCGCCGTTTACATCTTTAGAAAGCTTTGAAACGTTAAGCTGAACATATCTTGCATATGCAATGTCAAACTCAAATTCCTGAACGCCTAAAACCGGCTCGCCGTTGTTGTAGTTTGTCTTAACAACAACGTCCTTCCATGTTTTATTATCCTCCGATACGCGCAATTTAAAGTCAACAGGGAATCCCAAACCGTCTTGAGCAGTATAATTGACCGGTATTAAATTTACCTTGTTGATATTTCTTTTAGCTCCAAGGTCAATGGTTATCCACTCGTTGTTGTTTTCGGTACTGTTCGCTCTGCTGCGGTATCCCAAACGGTAACGTCCCCAGTTGTTTGACTCAAATGAATACTGGAGAGAATCTGTAAGGTAATTTCTTGACCACGATTCGCCCATCCAGTTATCTTCTTCGGAAGATGTTCTGGTTGTTACAGTTCTTCCTGCGGCAACGTTTACAACAGGAAGATCACGCTGTGTGATTTTTGCAGGAGAAATGCTGTCAGTCGTCTTTTCAAGCTTGATATACATGATACTGTTGGCAGACATAGGTATATTTTCCATGTAGGTCGAATTGCCTTCTATAACTTCTATGCTTTCAAAAGGCAATTCGTGTTCCGTTACACTGTAGCCGCGGAAGCCTGCCATATAGTCTTTTGCGTAGTTACCGTTGTTTTCATCAACTATACGTTTTGTTATCTTAACATTTTTACCCTTGAACGGCAATTTGTCCAGACATATGCTTATCTCTGACGGATCCTCGGAGTAGTTGTACAGGAGCATAGACACGGAGCCGTCTTTTGAATCTTTTGTTACAAGGCCGTATTGCTGTTTGTTTGTATTTGACGCTATATCTTTTGACAAGATGATATTGCCGAGATTGTGATAGAAATTGAACAGGTAAGACATAGACTTTCTGTGTCCATCAATAGTATATAAACCCGCGTCGCCGTTTAAGAGCTTTTCAGCTTCAAGTCCGTCTGTCAAAGAGTAATAGTATATACGCTCTATGTTATTTTTAGGGAGTGCAGAAAGCATACGTCTTGCACCGTATGCGGCAACTAAGCTTATGTCTTTTGCAGAACCCGGACGGCTGATATCCCAGTCGTAGCCCCATTCGGTATATTGCTGAATGATAGGCTTTTCAAGGCCGCGTTCAATCATCCATGAGTCTATGCTGTCGGCACATGAAAAATCGGTAAGACTGTATTGGTGCAGCGAAACAAAGTCGCACGCAACATCCGGGTTATTTTTTATAAAATCAATAAATGTGTTTTTAAAGCCTGTATCTTTATTGGTAGATGCATTTCTCATTCCGTATCCGCCAACCAATGCAGTAGGGTCCACTTTTTTAATAGCTTCCGCCAAAACCTTATAATGAGTAACTATCTTGTCCGGACTGCCGAGATACGAGTTCATTTCCGGCTCGTTGTGCGATTCCCAAATCCAGCCTGTATAGCCAAGATCCACATAGTGTTGTGCCACAGCCGTGAAATATTCGCCTAATTCTACCATGTTTGTAGGTCTGCCTTGTTCATCTGAAAATTCTTCAGGCAACTCATCGAAACCCATTGCACAGATAAGCGGCTTCATGCCTTTTTCAAGCAAAGGCAAAAGTATTTTGTCAAGCTTGGTAAAATCAAATTCCAGCTTTTGAGTTTCTTCGTTACGTGATACCATATCATAATTGCTTTCGGCTAAATAAAGTCTTACCCATTTAATACCGTCTTCCGCTGCCTTATCATAGAAGGAAGGAAGCCAGTACGAGTTTAAGTTTGCCAAGAAACCGCCCTGAGATGTGTTTAATATTTTTTCTTCTTCAAAAATGCCATAGGTTTTTTTGTAGTTGGCGAAAATTGTATAATCGTTTTCGTCAAATGTTTCTTCCGAATTTGCAAAGCAGTCGTACGGTACGCCTGCCAAAGGTGCCAAGCTGCCGTCTGCCATTATGAATGCTTTAACTGTTTGTGCATTTTCTGTATTTAAGCCTTTTGAAAGTGTTATGTTAGCTTCCTCGCCAACGTTAACGCCTTCTATAGCTCCGCTTACAACTTCTATACAAGACCCGTCTCCGTCATACGCTGCAACAAAAACTCTTGCCGATTCCTCCGTCGCAATCAGACAGCTGACATTTACAGCTGTTATTATGTCATCTTCGCTGTCAACAGAACTTATTCCATAGTTTGTTGAAGGTATAAACTCAACCGTGTACTTGTAATTAGCTTTTGATGTAAATTTGGTATCGTCTGCTCTGAGTAATGTCGTTGTTGAAGGTTCTAATATTGTTTCATCGTCATCAGTGGTAACTATTGCTTTGAAGGTTTCGTTAACCGTAAGCTGAAGATCTATACCTCTTACAAAGTCGAACGGAACAGAATTGTTACCTTTGCTCAAAGTCAAGTTAGTAATACCGGCAGCGGCAGATGTTGCTTTAACAGAACCGCCGAGCTTGGCTGCTACACCTTTGATTTCAACGTCAACAGAAGGCTTAAGTGCAGAAACGCTGATGTTATCCAAATACATCTTATTGTCGCCTCTTTCAGCGTTGCCGGATGCATAACCTGTACCAAATTCTATTTTTACAATTTTTGCGTAATGTGCATTGCTGTCTTTTCTGCCGTAAACTACAGCTGTTTTTGTCTGAACTTCTTCAGAACCGTCAAATATACCTGTTATTTCAAAAAAGACACCGCGACCGTTTTTGTCAGCACTCGGATAAGCATATACATCAAAGTGATACCATTCGCCTGTCTTCATACCGCTCAAACCGGCAATTTTGAAAACGCCTGTTGTAGGGTCTTCATATTCTTTTTCAACTATGCTACTATGGTTTGAAAAAATCAAGCTGCCGACATTCATAGGGTTAGCGTTTTCGTTATGATCTCTTACTGTGAACATACTTGCGCTTTCAGGGAAGTTTTCTGTCATATAATCGAAAGATGCTTTTGCCATTGTGTTGCCGGTAGCGTATCTGTCCAGCAAAAGGGTTACGCCGCCTGTCTGTGTTGAGCCTGCACCTATCTGATAAACGTTGCCGTCTCTGCCTTGTACCTGTGTTATGTTTTCTGCTTTGAAAGCATCCGGCAATGCGGTTGTGTCTTCAAAGTCAACTTCCGCATACAAAGGCGCGTCTTCAGGAACAATTCGCATAGTATATGTGCCTGTAGCAGCCTTGGTGTATTTTGATGTGGCTCTTACTGTTATTTCTTCAGCATCAGTATCTGCAGGAACATATATTGTGCCCGTTTTATCAATTACAACACCTGTGTCAGGAGTATCTACAGACCAAATTACATCTGTTAAAACCTTTAATTCCAAATTATTGTCAGCAAAAACCTTCGATGTAAGGACATCTGTTGAATTCTTTGCTATGGCTATGTTGCCGTCTATTACTATTGTTTTAGGTCCTAAAACTTCAATGTCTTTATAACCGGTTACATCGGCATTTTTTGCTAAAACCCTGATGTAATCGCCATAGTTAATATTAGCGTTTTCAGCTACAGAAAGAACGCCTGCATCCGAGATTGAAATGCCTTCCGGAGCTTCCTCAAGTCCCCATTCAACTTCAGCACCGGTCTGTTCAATAGAACCTGACAATACTTTAGCTTTCAGCTGAAGATTTCCGCCTTTTTCAACGCCCATTACATCTGCGGAAATTTCAACGTCTGTAACAGACGCCTGATTTTCAAGCTTCTTGTCGTAAACTTTTAAATATTTAAGGCTCTGACCTTTATCACTGCCTGAAAGATTGTGAACTGTCTGCCAGAAAAGATGTGTAGGCCATACCTGATTTGCATTAGGTGTTACGGTTATATCGGCTGTTTGTTTTTCGCCTGCAACGTCGCTGTTGTTATATGCAATCATTTCGATGTGCATTTTTGACTCTGCAGGTGTGTATTCGATTCTTACATCATAACCGTTAGAACCTGCGGCTGCACTCGATCCAACCTTACCCTTGATAGTGCCTACATTTGCGTTACCGAAAGAATATAATTTAGCTCCGTCGCCGCCGGTTCCGAAACGTGTAAGCAATAACCTGTTCGGACTTTCATATGTATCTGATGCGACCGATGCGCCGTTTGAAGTCGGACTTACTATTGTAGTATTTGTCATTTCGTTCGCTATTGTTTGAGCGTCTGCTATTGACATACCGAAAGCGGAAGCTCTCATATCGTTTTGTCCGCGAATCGCAAATTCATATACCATTGTTTCGACATCGTCGCCTACTGCAGGTATTGCATATGTCATTGTTACGCGGCCTTTGATATTCTTGTTTGCACTGAACGCCAAGCCGACAGGCTGAGGAGTGCGGTTATTATAGTATTGGAAATACGTTAATACAGCTTCTCCATCCAATGTTGCATCACTTGTTGATTTGTACGCATTAAAGCCGAGACCGCCTACATAAGGCGTAGCATCAACCATTTGACCGTTATTGGTTGGAACATATCCCGAGCCGGCAACTGTGAAATCATACAAAGCCAAGGCTTCGTCGTCATATCCGGCACCAACCGTTAACGTAAAACCGACCATTACACTTGCAAACATTGACAATGCAAGTATAATGCTTAACATTTTTTTCATAAAAGCATCTCCTTTTTTATTAATTTTATGAAAGTAAAATTAAACGGAATTATATAAATTCCAAAATTAAAACATGATAGTATTATATCTCTTTATTAAATTAAAGTAAACATAAAAAATCCGAACAAAAATGTTTAAAAAACCTATATGCTCTAATTCAATATAATCTCCTTGCATATTTGAGATGCCGTGCAGAAATTAAATGCTCAGGTTGTCCAAAGGCGGCAAAGAGGTAACTGCATTGATTACAGGCTCTTTTGATGTGAATGTCAATATAAGCAAAGGAATACTTGACGGCGTGAACATATTTGTTGTAAAATATAACTTGGGAGACATGATAAACGAATGTAAAGCGGTAAACAGCAACAGCTTTACTTTTGATGTTACCGATGATGCTAAGATTAGAATGTTTGTCTGGAAGTCATATGCAGGGAATGAACCGCTGACGGATGTATATACCTTGAGCAGATAGACAGTAATTGATTTTTGCATCGAAATAAAACATACACACATCGAAGCTCAAACGCCTCACCGTGTGTATATAAAAAGTGGGGGTTTTTATGCAAAAAAAATCAAAAAAATCAATTTCTTTCGTGCTTGTAATAAGCATGTTGCTCGGCTTGTTCAATATTGCATACGCAAACGCAGACGTACAACAAGACACTCAAACATTAATTTTTGAGTCTCAGTTTGAAGGTGATAAAACCATACTGTTTGCCGAAAATTTTGAAGATAGCATAAATGATATTTGGGGAAAGGCAAATGAAAAGTTTGAACTGAAAACAGAGGGCGGACTTGAAGGCAGCGGCAAATATGGCAGAATTAAAACAGATTATATATATAATATACTTTTGCCTTCTTTTGTTTCTTCCGGAAGATTTGTTATTGAATTTGACTACCGCGCATCCAACACAGGAGACAAATATATCTATATAGATAACTCCCGTGGCGTGGAATTTGGCAGGGTGTTTTTCCAAAAAAACAATGCGGTTGAGTTAAAAGATAAAGGAAAAATTCAAGGCGTCGTTGCAGATGAATGGCATCATGTCAAATGGTGGATAGATTTTGACAACAGTAAGCAGTACGTTTTTGTGGACGATAAAGTAAGCAGTGAATTCTACTTCACCACAGGTGATAGAGATGTGGATTTGCGAAGAGTTATAATTCGCTCAAACAATGCAAACGAGTATTGGGATTTGGATAATATTGAATTTTATTTGATAAACGAGTCGGCTCCTTATACCATAAACGGCTTGAAGTATTCCACAAATAAAGGTTATCCTACAGCGAATGCAGTCATAAACAGCGTTAATGTAACCAAGGTTAAGGACAAAAACACAAACACAATGCTGATGATTGCACTTTATGACAATAACGGCATTATACACTCTTTCACAAAACAAGCTATAAGCAGCAGTGATTTTGGCGGAATTGCAAAGAATGTTTCGTTGGAAAATAAGATAACATTGCCGGAAGATTTTGACTCAAGTTGGAATATATGGGCTTTTATTTGGGATGCCGAAAGCCTTATTCCGTTGGCTGAAAAACATATAAACGAGTGTAATATAAAATTGACCGGTCCTGTATCAAGAGAAATCTTCCAAAGAGACGGAAACGATATCGGCAAAGTAAGGATACAAGGTGTTGTAAACGCTGATAATGTTATAAGCTTAGAAGCAAATGCAGTAATAGATGAAGAAGCCAAAAAAGGTGAAAACGTTGATTGGACTCAAATAGAATATAATGCAACCAAAAAGAAATTCGACGCAATTCTTGAAGTTCCTGCCGGCGGTTGGTACACAATAAGCGTGCGTGCAAACCTCGCGGACGGCGGCACAGCAACCGATTGTGTTGAAAAGGTCGGTGTTGGTGAAATATTTGTTATGTCGGGGCAATCCAACTCCACAAACTTCGGTGCTGAAAACAGCGATAGAAATGCTGTTTTCAAACTTACCAGAGCCGAATACGACACAATATCCATGTATCATATAACAGACGATGAGTGGGCATTGGCAAAAGATCCGGTCTTTAACCCTAATACAGATAGAACCGCCATTACAGGCACAACTCCATGGCCTTCAATGGCTAACGAGCTTACAAAATACATAGACGTTCCTGTCGGAATTGTTTCGCTTGGACGAGGCGGCAGAAGGATTGACCAGTTCAAGCCGAACACGATGCTTTATAATCAAATTGCTACGGCTGTAAAGAAATTCGGTCCTAACGGAATAAGAGCGATTCTGTTCCATCAGGGTGAGCAGGACTCTGAAGAAAATACAACAAAAGAAGCTTATCAGGCAACCTTTGAAAATATTATATCGTCAATACGTCAGGAAGCGGGTTGGACAGTTCCGTGGATTATAGCAAATGTTGGATATAGCGTATCAGACCCTGCTAAAATCAACGCACTTAACATAAGGGCGGCACAGCAGGCAATATGTGATGCGGACCCTAATTGTTATATTGGCCCTGATACCGACCTGTTGGGCGGTATGGGCATAGAAGGTGTAGATGCCAAGGAAAAGGACGAAGACGGCAACTATTACAGACAGGGTAACGGCACAAACGTTCACTTTACATATACAGGCGTTTTGATACACGGTAAACTTTGGGCAAAGTCGATTATGGAGGTATTCTTTAAAGATTTGCTTCCCGAATAATCGGAAGTTTCGGACGAGCCTTAAGCAACAGAGGGTGTGCAAATACGCGGTCAAATGTAGCCGAAGCCGGTTATGAACATTTCTTCGGCAAAGAACAAAAGTTAATAATTAAATGCAGACGCGGTAAGCCGGTTTCTTAATTAGCTTACCGCGTTTTTTAATTTATAAAAATTTTTAAAAAAATGTTGTGATACAATAGGTCTGAGTTCTAACCTATATTTGTCTTTCTCCATATCTATTACTTTTTCAGATAGCTTGTTTGCTTTTTGTGATGCTTGTAATGCAAGAGCACCAAGAATAATCGTTCCAACAAACGAGAGTATTGTTCCTATGTATTCTAACAATTCTCCTGCACTCCATTCTGCGACTATAAAATCTATCCCACTATGCCATTTAAAAAGATAATGTACTATAAATAACGGCAAAATAAATCCTATTAAAGAATTATATCCAGTCATATTATTCCTCCGTTATATCCTGATAACTCACAAGACTTACATTACCCATCTCATTTGCTTTATCAATACAACCTTTTGTAAAACCTGATTTTGAGAACAGGTAGTAATGCTTTTTCTTATAATTAAATAGTTCACTGCGTTTTACAAGGGTTTCTAAAATGCCGAGGTCAACCTTTTCGTTTGTCCATTTACATTCTGCAAAGAGGGCTGTGTTTTTATCCTGTTCGCCCATAATATCAATCTCGGCTTGGCTTTTCTCTTTGGGATCGTTGCCCCACCAACGACCGAGAGATTTAAACTCTACCGGACAGTTGCCGGAAAGAAGCTGTTTCCAAAGATACTGTTTACAAATCTCTTCAAAAACCTTACCCATATAGTCAGAAAGCTGAGGTTCAATGCGTTTATAAACCAAATCGGCAGCGCCTCGTGCAATGATTGAATTATTATCAAGTACAAAGCGATACCAAAAACGGAACATA
>CAJOGA010000024.1 GCA_905233855.1 uncultured Clostridia bacterium | reverse complement strand
CCCCTCAAGGGGAAGCCTTAAAGCAGCCGCAATGACAGCAACTGACAAAAAAGCCTTCCCCTTAAGGGGAAGGGGGACCGCTTGCGGTGGATGAGGTGGAAAAAGGCAAGCATAATAATGATTTTGAACTAAACACTTCATCAGTCTCACGCAGTTCGACAGCTTCCCCTCAAGGGGAAGCCTAGAGATGCCGCAAATAGCTTTTCTGAACGCCTGGGAAATTCTCCTCTTACAATAATAAATGTACATTCCGTAGGGGAGGGTCTCTGTGCCCTCCCGAAAAATGATGTGGTGAAAATGAAAAGGTGCATGAGATAACACCTCACCGCCTACGGCGGAGCCTCCCCTCAAGGGGAAGCCTTAAAGCAGCCGCAATGACAGCAACTGACAAAAAAGCCTTCCCCTTAAGGGGAAGGCGGACCGCACATCGTGGCGGAAAGGTTGTTTTATAAAAATTTGAATCAATCATTGATTGCTTATGCGAACCATATCGTAATAAAATATGCTTCAGGTGTTATATGTCCTTTTAATCAATTACAGCTTTCTTGTTTTAATTTCGTCCAGGATCATATTCATGAACTCGTCCACGCTCATGCTGCCCTTGTCGCCGTCTTTACGGCTTCTTACGCTTACGCTGCCTGTTTCCAGCTCTTTATCGCCCACAACAAGCATATACGGAACCTTTTCAAGCTGTGCTTCACGGATCTTATAGCCGATTTTCTCGTTTCTTGTGTCTATTTCCACACGTATTCTGTTTTCTCTGAACTTGTTTTGTATTTCAGATACATAGTCGTTATGACGGTCGCTCAAAGAAAGCACCTTTACCTGCACCGGTGCAAGCCATGTAGGGAACGCGCCTGCGTATTTTTCTATGAGCAGAGCGAGCGTTCTTTCGTAACAGCCGATAGACGTTCTGTGTATAACGTACGGATATTTTTTTGCGCCGTCGGAATCGGTGTATTCCATTCCGAAACGTTCTGCAAGCTGGAAGTCTATCTGTATGGTTACTAATGTGTCTTCTTTGCCATGTACATTTTTTATCTGAATGTCAAGCTTTGGCCCGTAAAAAGCCGCTTCGCCGTCCGCCTCGGTATAGTCGATGCCCAATTTATCCAAAATGACTTTCATTCTTGCCTGAACTTTATCCCATTCTTCTTCGGAGCCGATATATTTTTCTTTATTATTAGGATCCCATTTTGAGAAACGGTATGTTACGTCGCTGTCTAAGCCTACGGATTTCAGCATATATAAAGCCAAATCTACGCAATCTTTAAATTCGTCTTCCAGTTGATCCGGTCTGCAGGCAATGTGTCCTTCCGATATGGTGAACTGACGCACACGGATAAGGCCGTGCATCTCGCCCGAGGCTTCGTTTCTGAACAGAGTGGATGTTTCGCCGTAACGCAAAGGTAAATCACGATAGCTTCTGGCAGCGGCTAAATACGACTGGAATTGGAACGGACATGTCATAGGACGGAGAGCAAAAACCTCTTTATCCTTCTCCTCATCCCCCATTATAAACATGTTTTCTTTATAGTGATACCAATGCCCCGATATTTTATACAAATCGCTTTTTGCCATAAGCGGTGTTTTGGTTAAAAGATAGCCGCGTTTTTCTTCTTCGTCTTCGACAAAACGCTGCAAGGTTTGTATAATTCTTGAGCCTTTCGGCAGTATAATAGGCAAGCCCTGACCGATATATTCGCTTGTGGTGAACAGTTCAAGTTCTCTGCCGAGCTTGTTGTGGTCGCGTTTTTTAGCTTCTTCAAGCTGAACAAGATATTCTTCCAGGTCGGTTTTGTTTGCAAAGCATGTTGCATATATACGTTGAAGCATCTTGTTTTTTTCGCTGCCCTTCCAGTACGCACCGGTTGCGGAAAGCAGCTTGAACGCTTTTGCTTTGCCGGTGTAGTTAACATGAGGTCCGGCACACAAATCCACAAATTCGCCCTGTTTATAGAACGATATTACGGCGTCGTCCGGCAAGTCGTTTATAAGCTCGATTTTATAAGGCTCGTCGCGTTCCTGCATAAGAGCCAACGCTTCGCCGCGTGGAAGTTCAAAACGTTCTATTTTAAGATTTTCCTTAACGATTTTCTTCATTTCGGCTTCTATTTTTTCCAAATCTTCCGGAGTGAACGGCGTTTCGGTATCAAAATCGTAATAAAAGCCGGTATCTATTGCAGGGCCTATGCCCAATTTAACGTTCGGATACAAGCGTTTTACGGCCTGTGCAAGCACGTGAGAGCAGCTATGGCGTAACACCTGCAAATCCAATTCTTTCATTTTATCTTCATTTGCCATTAAAAATCTCTCCCCTCTGACACAATGGAATTATAATATTTAATTATATATCTGTAAAAAATCTTTGTCAATCAATTTTTGATGTATTGTTTTACAATCTCGTCAATCCTATCCTCAGTAACGGTCGGCTTGTCCGGCTTTGACACGTCGGCATACAGCTCCCATGTTTCGCTGTGCTGTATGCTTTCGCCGCAGGAAAGCAGTTTATAAGGCGATATCGACTCCATCTCCAAAAAAGCGTTATTTGTGTAGGTCTCGTATGACATACCGTCGTCCGGATAGGTTGCGTCGAATTGATGGGTGAATTTTTTGATGAACAGGTTGTTGTGATTAAAATACATTGCCCAGCCCTTTTCGTTCGGCAAACCCACCTTAAACGCGTCGGTGTTTGACGGGTCTTGTTTGAGGACTATGTATTTTTCGCCCCAGTAAACCCTGGCATCATTCATTTTTGTGTATGCCCAAAGAGCAAGCTTGCGGTTATGCAGATAGCCTGTCTGCCTGTCCGGCATAGGCACAACCTCCATACCGCCCTGAGACATTACCGTCAAATCCCACGCCGCAGCGTTTACCGCATGTGCACCTTTGTTTTCTACCGTGTGAACAAGGCTGAGCCGTCCGCTTTCGGGACACATGGTTACGCTTAAAGTATGCTGCATATTTGTCCATTTTTGACAATTTGGCACAAAAACCGCTCCGTTTTCGGTTATTTCATACGCAACGCTCTCGTTGTCGGGATAGTAGGTTGCCGGCATTGCCTCCGGCGACAGCCACATACGGTGTCCGCCGTAGATATACCAGCCGTCGTTTTCGCCGTACACGTCAAAGCATTTGCCGCTTTCGTGTATCGAACGTTCTTTGTCTTCTTTTAACATATTTTCTCCGCCGGCAAAGGCATAGCGTATAATTCGTGGACCAAAATCAACGGTTATAAATGCCTCGGTTTTTCCGTTTGTTATTTTAATGCAGTTACCCCAAACGTCATAGGTAACCTTTTCAACCGTTACTTTCATGTTTTACCTCCTGAAATTACTTAATATCACATCAGCGAGCTGGTCGTTGTTTTGTGTTTTTGTTACGTAGCTTATAAGGGTTTCGGTGGCGTCAAGACTGTTTTGCTGAGACAGCTTTTTGCGTATTGCCCAAACGGCATCACGCTCCTTTTTTGTCAGCAAAGATTCTTCGCGTCTTGTGCCTGAGCGTGCAATATCTATTGCCGGGAAGATGCGTTTTTCCTGCATGGCTCTGTCTAAACGCAGCTCCATATTGCCCGTGCCCTTAAATTCTTCAAATATAACGTCGTCCATACGGCTTCCCGTTTCAACCAATGCGGTGGCTAAAATGGTTATGCTGCCGCCTTCTTCTATATTACGTGCCGCACCGAAAAATTTCTTGGGTTTATGCAAAGCCGCAGGATCAAGTCCGCCCGACAGAGTCCTTCCGGTAGGAGGGACGGTAAGGTTATACGCCCTTGCAAGACGGGTAAGACTGTCAAGCAGTATAACAACGTCCTTTTTATGTTCGGCAAGCCTTTGGGCACGCTCCAGAACTATCTCGGCGACGTGGGTGTGGTTTTCCGGCAGCTGTTCAAAGGTGGAATATATAACGTCGCCTTTTATGGAACGCTGCATGTCGGTAACCTCTTCGGGACGTTCGTCAATCAAAAGCACTATAAGCTTAATATCGGGATAGTTTTCCGTTATGCTTTTGGCAATTTCTTTAAGCAGGGTTGTTTTGCCGGCTTTCGGCGGAGCAACAATAAGTCCGCGTTGACCTTTACCTATAGGTGCGGTTAAATCTATCAGACGCATTGCATATCTGCTTTGCACCGTTTCAAGCCTGAGCCGCTCGGTAGGATATATAGGGGTGAGGTTTTCAAAGCTTTTACGGTGTATCGCCGTTTCGGGCGGGTCTCCGTTCACCTTTTCAACATATATCAGCGGCTGAAATTTTTCGCCTTCACGTATTTTGCCCTGATAGCCCTGTATCTCATCGCCGCTGCGGAGGTTAAATCTGCGAATTTGCGTAGGCGACACGTACACGTCCTTGGCAGTTGTCATGTAGTTGTCAAATCTGAGAAAACCAAATCCGTCGGCAAGCACGTCCAGCACGCCCACAACACGCTGTTCATCGTCAAAGTCCAGCGTGCGTTCCGAAGATGCACCCTTTTTGCCGGATGTCTTACTTTGCTTTAAGTCCGTAACCGCTTTGGCGGCTTTTTGCTCCGCAAGATACCGCGACGTAACTAAGTTATCAAAACCGTTATCAGATTCGTCTGATGCTGAGTTTATTATCAATTGTGCAAGGTCGTTTTTCTTTAACGATGCGGTATTTTTTATGTTAAGTTCCTCGGCTATTTGCTTAAGAGCGTCCTTTTTCATCTGCATCAATTCCTGCAAGGTATACATTTAACCAATCCTTTCGGTTTAAAATAATGCTTGCGGTTATATTTCCATAACGGCACCTTTAATTGCAGAGGACACGTTTTTAGCGTATCTTGCAAGATACCCTGTTTGAATTTTAGGCTCAAGCAGCTTTGTGGTCTGCTTTCTTTGTGCCAATTCTCCGGCGGATATTTCAACGTCAAGTATGCCTTTTTCAATATCTATATTAATAATATCTCCGTCCTTGACATACGCTATCATGCCGCCGCTTGCAGCCTCAGGCGATACGTGTCCTATAGCCGCACCGCGTGTGGCGCCGGAAAATCTGCCGTCGGTTATAAGTGCAACGTCCTTGTCAAGCCCCATACCGCATATTGCCGATGTAGGCGACAGCATTTCTCTCATGCCCGGACCGCCTTTAGGGCCCTCATAACGGATAACGACAACGTCGCCTTTTTCTATCTGTTTGTTGTATATTGCCTGTATGGCGTCGTCTTCGGAGTTAAACACTTTAGCCTTGCCGGTATGCTTCAGCATTTCCGGAGCAACGGCACTTTTTTTAACCACAGCACCGTCGGGAGCAAGAGAACCTTTTAACACAGCTATGCCGCCCGTTTGGCTGTACGGATTGTCTATATCACGGATAACGTCGTGGTTTTTGATTACGGCGTTTTTAACGTTTTCTGCAATACTCTTCATAGTTACGCCTTTGATTGAGCCGTCGATAAGATTCTTTTTAAGCAGTTCGTGCAACACAGCACTTACGCCGCCTGCCGCATGCAAATCCTGAACGTGATGATGTCCGGCAGGGGCAAGCTTACATAAATTAGGCGTTTTTTTGCTTATTTCGTTAACGGTGTCCAGATTTATTTCTATGCCGGCTTCTGCGGCTATTGCCGGAAGATGCAGCATGGAGTTTGTTGAACAGCCGAGAGCCATATCCAGTGCAAGAGCGTTATAGAAGCATTGCTGCGTCATAATATCTTTAGGTTTTACATTGTTTTCAACCAGTTTCATTATCTGCATGCCGGTCTCTTTTGCAAGACGCACTCTTTCGGCATACACCGCAGGTATAGTGCCGTTGCCGGGCAGAGCCATACAAAGAGCCTCGGTAAGACAGTTCATGGAGTTTGCCGTAAACATGCCCGAGCATGAACCGCAGCCCGGACAGGCACTGTTTTCAACTTTTGCCAATTCCTCATCGCCGATAGTTCCCGCTTTATATGAACCCACAGCCTCAAACACGCTGTTAAGGTCCATGCTTTGACCGTCCACATTTGGCGAGAGCATAGCACCGCCGCTTACAACTATTGCGGGAATGTTGAGTCGGGCGGCTGCCATAAGCATACCCGGCACTATTTTGTCGCAGTTAGGTATAAGCACAAGACCGTCCAGTCCGTGAGCGATTGTCATTGCCTCTATGCTGTCGGCAATGAGTTCTCTGCTGGCAAGAGAGTAGTGCATGCCTATATGTCCCATTGCTATGCCGTCGCATATACCTATCGACGGGAACGCTACAGGTGTTCCGCCTGCCATACGCACGCCTGCTTTTACGGCATCGGCAACAGTGTCCAGATGCACATGACCGGGGATAATATCGTTTTGTGAATTAACAACGCCTATCAGCGGACGTTTTATTTCCTCGTCGGTAAATCCGCTTGCCTTCATTAAAGACCTGTGCGGTGCCTTTTCAACACCTTTTTTTACAATATCGCTATACATGTTCTTTCGTTCCTTTCTTTTAAAGCCGTCAATTTATCTTATCAATAATTTTGTTATAAAATTGTTTTCGTAAAAATAGCGTACTATGTACGTTTTTTCAATAACGTCTGTTATTGCCGAGGTTTTTATAACGGGCGATAACGCCGTTATTAAGAAGCAGACAAAGCATATTATAAGCAAAGCCTTAACAAGACCGAGCATGCCGCCCAGGCCTTTATTTGCCACCTTTAAAACAGGCAGAGACACTATGGCGTTCAGAATTGCAAAAGCTATTGCAAGAAGGATAAACAAAAGGACGAACAGTATCACCGACGAAATAAGCTTAATGCCCAGCTGAGCAACGGCGTTGCCCAAAGTGGAGGCGGTGTCGGTCAATGCGTTGTCAACGGCATTTGAAATGTCTTTTTCTATGAAAGATACCGCAAACTTCGGCAGACCGAGGCTTGAAAGATCGCTCTGCTGTGTATTATCCTGATTTTCCTTTTGCTTGGAATATATTGTTTCGGAAACATTTTCCGCTATGGCATGCTGTATGCTTTCGCCCATTTGTGTGCTTTTTACGTATTGAGTAAACGGTTCGGCAAACACAAACATAAGTATTATAACCAATATTACAGTCAGAATTTTCTGAAAGGATTTGGCAAAGCCTTGTTTATATCCCGCCTTCACCATTAACACTATAAGCAGAACCGCAACGATGTCTGCTATTATTCCGAAATAAAGCATTGTAAAGCCTCCTTAATTACCGTTTAACTTCACTATTTCATAGCCCGAACTGTACAGAGTTAAAATGTAGTTTGTATCAGAGAAAAAGAGAGCGTTTTTAACGTCTTTACCAAGATTCTTTTCGCCCGACGTTTTCCCCGACGACGTTTGCACCTGTATGCCTTTGTTTTTATCGTATATGCATTTGTTGTTATATATATGCACAAAGTTGGGTATATAGTTAAACTCACCAACAGCTTTGCTGCCCAGACGCTTGTCCAGCGTAACGATGCTTGAATTGTCGCCCAGCGACAGTATCAACGCCATGTCTGTGTTTCCGGCGAAATAACGCTCCAGTGTTAAGCCGTTGAAGGAATAAGTGTTGCTTACGTTGCCTTTAGGGTCTATCAAAAGCACGCCTGTATCGGTTATGGCTCTTAAATATTCGCCGCCCGAATAGTCCACCTGCATTATGATGGAATTTACCGCGTCAACCGTGGTATACGGGTCGTTCTGCGACATGTCAAACAGCATGACGGAGGTTGAGGAGACGTTGTCCTCGTCCAATATGACGGCGGCAAGCTTTTTGCCCGACTTTGACACGGCGGTGTCTAAAATATAATGTGTGCCCGAATGCCACACAAACTGTTCTGTGCCACGCGAGCTATACACCGTTATCTTGCCTTTGTAAAACTGTTCGTCGCACGATATGCTGACGGAGGAGTTCTGATTGAGCTTTGCCGTACGTATAGCGTCATCGGTGGTTTTCTTGTACACTATATTGTCGTTTTTGAGAAGATACAAATTCTTGCCGTCTTTGTCCGCAACCATGATGTGAGAAGAATTGGTGTTTAAAATCGGAACGGATATGTCCAGCGCCAGAGACCATTTAACGTCCCCTTTTTTATCCACAAACTCTATCTTGCCCTGCGATGCGATAACAATGCCGTTTTTATAGCGTGCAAAGCGTGCTTTTAACGCATCATCCATTCTGACTGTTCCGCCTGCGGCGTCTGACGCTGTCGATTCGGAAACATCAGAGCCTTTGGAGGTATCCGGTTTTGATGAATCTGTATCAGGCGAGCCTGTTTCGGATGAGTCTGTCTCAGATGAGTCTGTCTCAGATGAATCTGTCTCAGACCGGTCTGTATGCGGCAGTACCCCGGCTAAAAATCCGTCTGCTATGTTTTTAACATCCGGCAGTTCGGAATACAACCCATAGCCTATGCCGCCAAGCACCACAATAAGTATTATAACCAATGCAAAAACGCCTGATTTGCCGGATTTGTTTTCGTTTGCCAAAATTGCTCACCGCCTTGTGATTTTAATAACGGAACGACAAATAGGTCGTTCCCTGCAAAAATGTTTGCTTAAAAAATTAATATTTTTATTGCTTGTATTTAATCGACTTTTTCGTCTGTCTGTGATTTTTAATAAATCACTTTTTCCATATACAACCCCTGCGGCGGAGCTGTTATGCCCGCTTTTGTCCTGTCGGCGGACGCTATAATGTCCGCAACGCTTTCGGGCGGTATTTTTCCGCAACCGCAGTACACCAATGTGCCGGTTATTATACGAACCATATTATACAAAAAACCGTTTCCGCAAACATGGATAGATATTATATTGTCTTGATTTTTGGAAATATCTATGGAATAAATTGTGCGGACAGTTGAAGACACATTCATGTCGGACGATGCAAACGCAGTAAAGTCATGCTCGCCGAGCATGTGTAAGGACGCCTGCTGCATCAGCTCGATGTTTAAAGGGTATTTATAGTGCCACGCATAATTACGCATGAACACGTTTTGGACAGGAGTGTTTGTGATCTTATACATATACTGCTTCTGTTTGACGCTGAAGCGTGCGTGGAAATTGTCGTCTGCATCACGTGCAAGCTTTATGCGTATATCGTCGGGCAGACGCACGTTGACAGCAGGCACTATCTTCCGACATTCTATCGACGTGTCCGCAAAGAAATTACAGCAATAATTAAGTGCATGCACGCCTGCATCGGTTCTGCCGCAGCCGTTCACCGTTATGGGAGCGGCAAACAGGTCGGACAGTGCGTCCTCCAGCACCTGCTGTACGGTTATTTGCTCCCTCTGACGCTGCCAGCCGTGATACGCAGTGCCGTCATATTCAAGAGTAAGACATATATTTCTCATGCTCTCACCGTAAAAATAAATGATGATTAATTAATATTTAAAAAACAAACCTTCCTTAACGCTGTGCGTGCCACCTTTCCATACACAGGGAAGGCTCTTTTTCGGTAATCGCTATCAAGGCGGCTACTTTAAGGCTTCTCCTTTAGTAAACACTGATTAATGCAGAACATGTAGGGACCGGAGTCCTCGACAGCCCGAATTAACGGGACGTCCGGGAGGCCGTCCCCTACACAACACAATTAAATCAATATTTACAAGAAGATAATTTTTATTAACGACGCTTCTGTTTTAAGAAGGCTGATTTTATTCTTGCGACAAATTTACGTTATTTTGTAAGTATGTTTCCCACAATGACCAACGCGGTAAAGACTGTCATTGCAATACCGGCTTTAAGGTCTACGACGGTCATTTTAAGCTGTTTCATACGCGTACGGTTATCGCCGCCACGGTAGCAGCGGCACTCCATTGCCGTAGCCAGATCGTCGGCACGGCGGAATGCACTTATAAACAGCGGCACAAGTATCGGAATAAGAGCTTTCGACCGCTTTAATATGTTGCCGGACTCAAAATCCGCACCGCGTGCCATTTGTGCTTTCATTATCTTTTCGGTTTCTTCCAAAAGTGTAGGAATAAAGCGTATTGCTATAGACATCATCATTGCAAGCTCGTGTGCCGGTACGCCTATTTTCCTGAACGGACTCAACAGTCTCTCTATGGAATCGGTAAGTGCAAGAGGCTCTGTTGTGAAGGTGAGCATGGATGTGCCGATTATAAGAAACAAAAATCTGAGCACCATCTTTGCCGCCAGCACTATGCCGTCTGCGGTTATTGTAATTATACCGTATGACACCAAAACAACATCGCCCGGAGTCATGAATATATTTATGATAGCGGTGAACACGATGAAAAACATCATCGGACGCACCGATTTTGCAATAGTTATAAGCGGTATTTGCGAAAACATAATCACAACTGCGGTAAACAATGTGAATAACGCATACACCGCTATAGATTTTATTGTGAATAAAATTACAATATAGACCAATATTAAAAGCAGCTTCACCCGTGCGTCCATTCTGTGCAGAAACGAATTGCCCGGAAAATATTGGCCGAGAGTTATATCTTTAAGCATTATATATAAGCCTTTCTGTATTATTGCAGCAAGCCTTTTAGAAAGCTTACGGCATGGTCAACCGTGTATATATTTGTGCCGCCCGTGTCGATGCCGTTTTCGGCAAGACGGATAGCAAGCTGGGTAATCTGCGGAATGTTTAAGCCTATCTCCCTGAGCCGTTTCGAATGAGAGAATATCTCGTCTACCGTACCGGTCATTTCAACTTCGCCGTGATTCATAACAACGACGTGTTTGGCGATTCTGGCAACATCCTCCATGCTGTGCGATACAAAAATAACCGTCATGTGTGTTTTTTCGTGCATTGCTTTAACCCTGTTAAGTATGCTGTCTCTGCCTTTTGGGTCAAGACCGGCTGTCGGCTCGTCAAGTATCAGCACCTGCGGCTTTGTGGCAAGCACGCCGGCTATGGCAACACGGCGTTTTTGTCCGCCCGACAGCTCAAACGGAGACACGCTTAAGCTGCTTTCTTTTATTCCGACAAGCTCTATCGCCTCATACACACGCTCTTTTATTTCCTCTTCACTAAGGCCCATGTTTTTAGGGCCGAACGCAATGTCTTTATACACCGTTTCGTCAAACAGCTGATGCTCGGGGTACTGAAAAACAAGCCCCACCTTGCGGCGGATGAGACGCAAATCGGTTTTTGGAAGTGTTATATCGGTTCCGTCGATTATGATTTTCCCGCTTGTGGGCTTTATCAACGCGTTCAGATGCTGAATGAGGGTGGACTTGCCTGAACCTGTGTGGCCTATCAAAGCGACAAAATCGCCCTTTTCAATGTGCAGGTTAATATCCTTAAGCACATGCGATTCATACGGCGTACCCTTTTGATATATGTAATTTAAGTTTTCTGTCTTTATCAAAATATCACCTTAATTGTTCTGTTTTTTGCCTATGAGTCTGATTATTTCGTCTGCACATTCGTCCACGCTGATAATGTCGGACGCGATGTCTATGCCGCATTTTCTCAGCTCATACGCAAGTTGGGTAACCTGCGGAACGTCCAGACGGGCTTCTTTGAGCGTTTCCACTTGTGAAAACACCTTTTTGGGCACATCGTCCATAATAACGGAGCCGCGTTCCATAACTATAACTCTGTCGGCCTGTGATGCCTCGTCCATATAATGCGTTATAAGAACGACCGTCATTTTCTGCTCTTTGTTTAAACGCTTGACGGTTGAAATAACCTCTTCTCTGCCTTTTGGGTCAAGCATAGCCGTAGGCTCGTCAAGCACGATGCAGGAAGGCATCATTGCAAGCACGCCGGCTATGGCTATACGCTGTTTTTGTCCGCCCGACAGCATGTGCGGAGAGCTTTTGGCATAATCCGTCATGCCCACCGTCTCCAATGCGTTGTATACACGCTCTGCTATCTGCTGTGGAGGCACGCCCAGGTTTTCCGGTGCAAACGCAACGTCCTCCTCCACGATTGACGACACTATCTGATTGTCGGGGTTCTGGAACACCATGCCCACGTTTTGACGTATGTCATAAATGTGTTTTTCGTCGCTTGTGTCCATGTCCTTAACATACACCTTGCCCGAATGAGGCAAAAGTATGGCGTTGAAATGCTTTGCCAGAGTAGACTTGCCGCAGCCGTTGTGTCCTAAAACGGCAACAAATTCACCCTTGTGTATGTTCAGGCTGATGTTGTCAAGCACGACGTTGAAGGTGCCTTCGCCCTCGTCGTCTTCTTCATCGTAGGAATATATTAAATTTTGAGTTTTAATCATGTCTTCCAATTGTTTGTTACCTCTTTAAATTCAGGTTTTAACGACCGCTTTTATCTTTCCCAGCGTCCGCTTATGCCGCACGGCAGTATTATGCCCGACTTTTCGGACGGCAGGCCTATTTCGTCCGCCGTAACGGTGCCGCCGAATTTTTTGCCTACAGTCAGATGTAAAAGGTTTTGTATAACTGTGCTTCCCAACCCTGTTGTGTAGGAATTGACAAGGAAAAACAAAGGCGAATCGCTGAGTATTTGTGTGCAGTTTTGCAAAAGTGAGTAAAGCTCGTTTTCTATCTTCCAAACTTCGCCGCCGGGGCCTCTGCCGTATGACGGAGGGTCCATGATTATGGCGTCGTATTTATTGCCTCTACGTCCTTCACGCGCGACAAATTTTACAACATCGTCCACTATCCAACGCACGGGTTTTTGGTCGAGACGGCTGGAGACCATGTTCTCCTTTGCCCAGCTGACCATACCCTTTGCGGCATCTACGTGTGTAACCACAGCACCTGCCGCCGTTGCCGCAACTGTTGCACCGCCGGTGTAGGCAAAAAGATTAAGTATCTTTATCTGACGAGCGGGATTTTTTTTAAGCTCTTTTACGATAATATCCGAAAACCAGTCCCAGTTCACGGCTTGCTCCGGGAACAGACCGGTATGTTTAAAGCCCATAAGCTTTATGTTAAACGTTAAGTTGTCATATTTAACTGTCCAACGCGGAGGCACGTTCTTGCCTATGTATGTCCAGCTTCCGCCGCCGGTGTTGCTTCGGGTGTATATTGCGTCGGCTTTTTTCCACATGGATTCAAGGGCACGCTGCTGCCATATTGCCTGCGGGTCGGGACGGCACAACACAAATTTTGCCCAACGCTCAAGCTTGTTTTCAAAGCCTGTGTCTATCAATTCGTAATCCGTCCATCTGTCCGCCAACCACATACTTTATCAATCCTTAACTTAGTTTTTAATACTACTATACAATTATATATTGTAACATTTTACGCATTGCACCGTCAAGGGAAAAATAGACAAAAATAAGCTTTTGCGGCGGCACTATATTCGCAACTTGACGGTCGGAACAAAAGATGCAACAGTGAGGTTATGCAATTTTTTGCATCAAAACACCTTTACATAGCCGTGCAAAACATATATAATATAAAGCAAGAAAAGAATGTGAGGTGTTTATGATGACATCGAGAGAGAGAGTTCTTGCGGCTGTAAATCACTCGGAACCCGACCGCGTTGCTGTGGATATGGGCTCAACTCCAAGCTCCGGTATATCCGCGATAGCGTATTCCAATTTAGTGAATTATATAAACGCAAACGATAAAGATGTTAAAATTTATGATGTTGTTCAGCAGCTGGCAGAGCCGAGCAACGAGATAATAGAAAAATTCGGTGTTGACGTTATTGATATAGGCAGAACCTTTAACACAAACCCCGAAAAATGGTACGATACCGTGCTGGCAAACGGAGATAGTGCAAAGTATCCGTCATGGTTTAAGCCAAAGAAGCAGAGCGACGGCAGCTACCATGTCTACAGCGACGACGGCGATTTGATTGCCAAGATGCCCGTCGGAGCAACGTTTTTTGACCAAACGTATTTCCCTTACGAAAGCGGTTATCCTGCAGAATATTCTTCTCTTAAAAAAGAGATGGGAAAGGTGTTGTGGCAATGTATGCCGCACAGTCCGTGGGACCATTCAAACGAGCCGGATTTTTGGGAAAGGCTTCGTGCAAACGCAATAGAAGCAAGGCAAAACACCGACAAAGCTTTGATGGTTGTGTGCGGCTGTAATTTATTTGAATGGGGTACGTTCTTACGCAGAATAGACAATTTCCTTATGGACATCATGTTCCCCGAAGAGGTTATGCCGCTACTTGACGAGCTTATACAAATACATATGAAAACTCTGGAAAACGTGTGCAAATATCTGGGCGATGTTGTGGACATTTTGCGTTTCGGCGATGATTTGGGCATGAACAGCGGCCCGTTTATGGCACCGGAAACTTACAGGCAGGTGTTTAAGCCGTACCACAGCAAGCTGTGTGAATATGTGCATAAACACAGCGGCATGAAAACGTTTTTGCACTCCTGCGGCTCGATATACAAGCTGTTGCCGGATTTGATTGAGGCAGGGTATGATATAATCAACCCCGTACAGACAACCTGTGCCGACATGGAGCCTGAGAGGCTGAAAAAAGAGTTTGGCAACGACATTGTGTTTTGGGGCGGCGGTGCAAACACGAAAGAAATCCTGAACAAGGGCACCGTTGAAGAGGTTAAGACCGATGTTAAAAAGCGGTTGGAGATATTTGCTCCGGGCGGCGGATTTGTGTTTAACACAATACACAACATCATGCCGGACGTTCCGCCGCAAAATGTTGTTGCAATGTTTGAGGCGATAGACGAATTTTACCGATAAACCGATAAGGAGGGTAAAAGAATGCCCGAAAACGAATTTTTTAATCCAAGCAGCTTCTTTACGCCGCTGCCGTTTTGGTTCTGGAACGATGCGTTGACAAAGGACGAGATAAAGCGTCAGATACTTGATTTCAATCAAAAGGGCGTGAACGGGTTCATCATTCATCCACGCATAGGCATACCTAAAGATATTGAGTATATGTCCGAACGTTTTCTGGATCTGGTGAAATTTGCCGTTGAAACAGCCGCACAAAACGGTATGCTTGTTGTGCTGTATGACGAGGCGATGTATCCGTCCGGCTCGGCACACGGCATGGTGGTTAAGCATAACAGCGATTTTGCAAGCAAAGGCCTTACAACCACGTCTTCACCAAAACACGGCGACAAAATTGTGTGTAAAATAAACAACACATACTATGTTCAGCGTTACTCGGGCGGCGTAGTCCGCGGCATACATTTCGGTGAAGACGACGGCGAAAAGGACGCGCCAAAATCCGCTGATTTGCTGAATCCGCAGGCGATGGAAACATTTATCAAATACACTCACGAAAAATATTATTCATATATGGGCGAATATTTTGCCACGACGATAATCGGTATGTTTACCGATGAACCGTCGGTTTTGGGCAGATGTGCCGCTCCGAACATGATTCCGTGGACAGACGGTTTTATGGAGCATTACAAAAAATTCGGCGGCTGTTATGACGATTTGCCGCATCTGTTCGATAAAGATCCAAAATCGGCACAAATAAAGCAGAAATACAAAAAAGCCGTATCGGCATTGCTGGCAAAAACATATTATGAGCCTATCTCAAAATGGTGTAAAGACCATTGCATAGCACTTATGGGGCATCCGGAAAAGAGCGTGGATATAGGAGCGGAAAAGTATTTTCACGTTCCCGGTCAAGACCTTGTATGGTGCGGCATCTTCCCCGGCACGCCTTCCGCCTTGCACGGCGACAACAGTGCCATGGGCAAATGTTCGTCCGATGCGGCACGTCATAGTATGAAGCGACGCAATTCCAACGAATGTTTTGGAGCGTGCAACAAAAACAGACTGCCTTGGAATTTTTCGGCAGACGATATGAAATGGTATATGGACTGGCTGTTTGTACGGGGAGTGAATATGCTGATACCTCATGCGTTCTACTATTCGGTGAACGACGGCAGAGCATATGAGCGTCCGCCGGATGTGGGCCCGAACAATATCTGGTGGGACGATTACAAACAAATATCCGATTACATAAAGCGTAACTGTGCCTTAATGACCGACAGCGTTAACGTTACCGACATTGCCGTTTTGTGTACGGGCGAGACGATGCCTACCGATATGTTGAGTGCGTTGTACGAAAATCAGATAGAGTTTAACTATTTGCAGGATGTTTCGGTAAAATCCGAAAATATCGAAAACGGACGCATTAAGATAGCTTCTCAGACGTATAATGTCGTTGTGCTGGATAAAAACGTAAAATACTCACCCGACACACTGCGTTTGCTGAAAAAATACGGCGTAAGGACAGTGTATGGCATTGACGGAATTCTCAAAAGCAAAAAGGATTTGTTCCTGAAGCCTGCTTGCAAAGATATACGCATATCGCACGTTGTAAAAAGCGGATTGGATTTTTATCTTGTCGTGAACGAAGGCGAGGATGCGTATAGTGGCAGCTTGCAGGTAAACGCTGTCGGCAATGCTACGCTGTGGAACGCATGGAACGGTACTATTGAGGATGCGTGCATAGAACAATCGGATAAAAGCGGCATGCGAATCTCGCTTTGTTTAAACCGCCGCGAAAGCGTTATAATTTGTGTTGACACGGCAAAGGAGCCTGTCTTAAGGCCTTGTGTAAAATACGAAAAAGAAAAAACAGTATATCTTTTCCGCTATGACGGCAAAGAGACGCTGAATTTCAAACAGAGCTTTAACTGTCCGAATGTTGCCTTTGACAAAGCGGTGCTTAGCGCGGATGACGCAAACGAGCTGTTTATCTGCAGGATAAACGGACACAGAAGCGTTAAAATGTGGAAGCCGTATGATATCGACATTACAAAATATCTTAAACATGGGATAAATGAAATTGAGATAGAGGTTGTGCCGAATTTGGTGAATAAATACAGCGGCACAAGCTTTAAACAGGGTATTTTGGGCGATGTTAAGATAGACTTTTTTAAGGCTGTAAAATAAATATATCTCCGCATTGAACGGGCGATTTTTAAATCGTCCGTTTTTTTGGCTGCGACGCACTTATCGCATCGCTAAAAAGGCTGAACGATTGGGTTTCGTTCAGCCTTTTACTGTTCTTTGTCTTTAAGATTTTTGTATTCTTGCATCATCTTTGTCAATTCGGGAAAACTGTTCTTTTGCGGATTATCCATAACCGCATCTAAAAGCATCTCTAACACTTTTTTCACGTCCTGCGGCTTGAAGCCCGCATTTAAAACGTCGCTCCCCGATACCTTCAAATGCCGTATCAGATAAGGTTCGCCGTTTTTTTCTATATCTTGTGCAAGATTTTTTGCCAAAGATACCGTCCGGTCAGATAACATCTGGTCAGATATTATCTGTTCAGATATTATCTGTTCGTTTTCACGTTTTTCTGCTTTTTTAAGCTCAAGCCATGTATAAAAAGCAAGTTCCGTTTTGTTTAGCAGCTGCTTTACATCTTTTTTTGTTACAGGCACGCTGTTAAGCTTATATTTTAAAACGCCCAAGACCTCTCTTTTTAAAGCGTTTGAAAATTTAAGCCGATTGGTGATAATAGGTGCGTCATCGGCAACATCCCATAAAAACGCCGCCCAGCGTGCGGCAACGCTTTTTGACACACTCTTTACACGGTCTTCGATTATTTTTGCCTGTGCCGGGCTTTTGATGGCAATTTCAGGCAGTATTTGTTTCAGCAAGCCGCTTGAGTAAAGCTCTGCTATGCTTGCGTTGTCAGCCGTTAACAGCTTGTCAAGCTCCTGCTTTATGCGTTCGGCACTGATGTTTTTAATGCTTCCCGACAGCTCTATTATAGCGTTAAAAGTGTCCGGATCTATTTTAAAATTCAAAACCGACGCAAAACGCACACAACGGAGCATACGCAAAGCGTCTTCCGAGAAACGCTCTGCCGGGTTGCCCACGCAACGCATTATCCTTGCTTTAATATCCTCTCTGCCGCAAAACGGGTCAATTATGCCTTTCTCGTAATGATACGCCATGGCGTTTACGGTAAAATCCCGACGCATAAGATCGTCGTTTATATCCGTTACAAACACGACGCTGTCGGGGCGGCGGTTGTCGGTATAGCCGGATTCCGTGCGATATGTTGTAACCTCGTATGCGGCGGAGTTCATAAGCACCGTTACCGTACCGTGCCTGATGCCTGTTTTTATGCATTTTGGAAACAATGAACAAACAACCTCCGGCTTGGCAGAGGTTGCAATGTCATAATCGTTCGGCGTTTTGCCCATGAGCATATCACGCACGGCACCGCCTGCTATATATGCGGTGTAGCCTGCGTTTTCCAGAGTTTTTATTATTTGTATGGCATTTTCCATATTTTTATCACCGCTTTTAAAATTCGTCTATTACTTTCTCAATTTCCGACGGAGCTATCCAACGCACACGTTTGTCGCGGCGGAACCATGTAAGCTGACGCTTTGCGTACTGCCGTGAGGAGCGTTTTATAATGTCTACCATATCGTCATACGAACACAATCCACGCAGATAGTCCACCACTTCTTTGTAGCCTATCGCCTGCATGGACGTTAAATTGCGTGAGCCGTAGCCCATTTTCAGAAGCTGTTTTACCTCGTCAAGCAAGCCTTGGGAAAACATCATGTCCACACGCTTGTCAATGCGGTCATACAACGTCTGCCTGTCGTGGTCTATGGCAAGATATGTGAGGCTGTACGGCGAATCGCTTGCCGAATTTTCTATGTGTTGCGTCATGGTTATGCCTGTGGTTTTGTATATTTCTATGGCACGTGCCACACGCCGTATATCGTTTGGATGCAGACGCTCTGCCGCTATGGGATCTATTGTTTTAAGCATATTGTGCAGGTATTCATTGCCCTTTTTTGCAGCGATGGCGGCAAGCTCCTCACGCATGGCGGTGTCGCTCTGCGATTCGCTGAAGCCTACGGCATTTATAACGGCGTTTATATACATTCCCGTACCGCCGGAAAGAATCGGCAGCCTGCCGCGGGAGTGTATGTCGGCTATTGCGTCGTTTGCCAGAGAGGTGTATGTTACAACATTAAAGCTCTCGTCGGGATATATTATGTCTATCAAATGATGCTTTGCCCTTGCACGCTCGGCAGGGGTGGGTTTTGCACTGCCGATGTCCATATATTTATACACCTGCATGCTGTCTGCCGATACGATTTCTCCGCCTGTTTTTTCGGCGATGCGTATGGCTAACTCGGTCTTGCCCGACGCTGTAGGTCCGCCTACAACCGTCAGAGGTATTTTGTTTGCGGTCATGGCTATATAATCCTTTTAAACATTTTTTCCACTTCGTATTTGGTTAGCGTTATCATGATAGGCCGCCCGTGCGGACAGGTGTTTATGGTATTCAGCGTTTTAAGAGAGTCCAGCAAAGCGGTTATTTCTTCCTTGCCCAGCCTGTCGCCTGCCTTAACGGCACTTTTGCACGCTATGGTGTACAGCATACGCTCTGTTTTTTGCGGAAGCGTTTCCTGCTTGTTGTCCGCAAGCATGGTGATAAGCTCAATAACAAGCGGCGTCAGCTCGTCGATATTGACGTTCATCGGCACGCTTCGGACGATAATATCGTTATTTCCAAATTCCCCGGCGTCAAACCCAAGCTTTTTTAAAAAGTCTTTGTTATCGGTAAACACGACAAACTCGTCCTTTGTCAGGGTTATTGTGATTGGAGTAAGCAACAGCTGAGTGGCAACCGATTCGGCTTTAAACGATTCCTTAAGCTTTTCAAAACGGATGCGTTCGTGTGCCGCGTGCTGGTCTATCAGGGCGATTGAGCCTTCAAACTCCAAAATAAGATATGTGTTGAAAAAGCTGCCGACATATCGGTACTCCCGGTGGCTTCGCTGTCTTTTTCTGTCGGTTCCGCAGGCGTATCGGGAAGGTATTTCAATAAATTGTTGTCATTATGTTTTAAAAGGTAAGGTGCGGAATGCCCCGACAACCCGTCAAGCACGTGATGCGACGGTTGTGTGTTGTTTTTCGGATATACAAAATCGTCGTCTGCTTTATCCGCAGACTTATCCGACACAGGCTCGCCTGACACAAGTTTGTCCGGTGCAGGCACTTTCGGTTCGGCATGCAATACAGGTTCGGACATCTTTTGCTGTACAGGTTTGACGGCAGTATTCGGAATATCGTTTAATATGTAACTTTTTGTATTTTGTGTTTTTTCTATATACGGTGCCGTGCTGAAGAGTGCGTTTTTAACCGCAAAATACACCGCCTCGTATGCCTGACGCTCGTTTGCGAATTTGACCTCCATTTTTGTTGGGTGTACGTTAATGTCTATAACCGACGGATTCAGCGATATATTCAGTATAAGAACGGGGAATTTTCCGCCCATAAGCTGATTTTTGTACGCCTCTTCAGCCGCTTTTATAAGCATTGCACTTTTGACAGAACGTGTATTCACAAAAAAGTGCTGCATGTTGCGGTTGGGACGGGCAACGTCCGCTTTGCCTACATAGCCTGTAACCTTAAACGGCGGCATATCGTAATCCACGTTTATCATGGAACGTGCGTAATCCTTGCCGTATACAACATATATAGCGTTCAGCAGATTATTGTCGCCTGCGGAAAACAGCACTTCCTTGCCGTTATTTATAAATTTAAACGATATATTCGGGTGAGCAAGCACAAAGCGTTCCATAAGCGACGATATATATCCTGCTTCGGTAGCGTCCTTCTTCAAAAACTTCATGCGTGCGGGGGTGTTATAGAAAAGACGCTGTACGGTTATGGTGGTGCCGTTCGGCACGCCTGCTGCTGATGTGTCGGTTATGGCTGCGTCTTCTATGTGAAGATATGTTCCGGTTTCGTCTTCACGCCGTTTTGTGAAACAGTCTATATGTGCCACAGCGGCAACCGAGGACAGTGCCTCACCGCGAAAGCCCAGCGTGTAGATAGCGTCAAGGTCGGACGGATTTTTTATCTTGCTTGTGGCGTGGCGTAAAAAAGCTATGCTTGCGTCCTCTTTTGACATGCCTACGCCGTCGTCGGCAACACGCATATATGTTATGCCGCCGTTTTTTATCTCAACGGTGATGTTTTTTGCACCGGCGTCTATAGAGTTTTCCACAAGCTCTTTTATAACGCTTGCCGGACGTTCAACAACCTCTCCTGCGGCTATTTTATTTGATACATCTGTGGTTAAAATATTTATAATACCCAATAAAAACACTCCTTATCGGTATTTAAAAGCTGTTGCAAAATGAGAATGATTACTGATTTTGTATATGGTGATTAATTTGTGAAAATTTTCATTACCAAAGGCTTCTCCTTGAGGAGAGGCTCCGTTATAGGTGGTGAGGTGTTATTTCTTGCTCCTTTTCATTTTCACCACATCATTTTTCGGGAGGGCACAGAGACCCTCCCCTACGGAAGGTACATTTACTGTTGTAGGCGGAGAATTCCCCGGGCGTTCAGAAAGAGCTGTTTGCGGCATCTCTAAGGCTTCCCCTTGAGGGGAAGCTGTCGAGCTGTGCGAGACTGATGAGGTGTTTATTTCAAAATCATTATTGTATTTATCTTTTTCCCACCTTATCCACCGCAAGCGGTCCCCGTTGCCCTTGAGTAACCACTGATTAATGCAGAACATGTAGGGGCTGGCGTCCTCGACAGCCCGAATCAACGGGACGTCCGGGAGGCCGTCCCCTACAATTCCCGATTTAATCATCATTTACTTGAGGGTAAGGCTTTTTCGAATTAATCAATGTTTGCTTTATTAAATCAGTTCAGCTTTAAAAAGCCCATATCATCACTTTCGGCGTCTTTAAGCTTAACGCTCAATTCATACAATTTATTCATAGCCTCAATCGGCGTCAGGGTGGACGCATCCAAATTCTTTATTTCATCTATAACGCTTGCATACACCTTGTTGTCCTCGCTGTCATCGAACGACACAGGCTTTGATGCGTTGGTGCTGTCTGTCGGCAGCTGCTGATGCTCTATCTCATACAGCAGCTCCTTTGCACGTCTTATCACCGCATCGGGCAGACCGGCAAGTGCCGCAACCTCAACACCGTAGCTGTCATCCGTACCGCCGGACACTATCTTACGCAAAAATATTATGTCGTCTCCACGCTTTTTAACGGCTACGGAATAGTTTTTCACGCCATCCATCAAGCCTTCCAGTGCTGTCAATTCGTGGTAGTGCGTCGCAAACAAGGTTTTTGCACCTATAATGTTTTTGTTGCATATATATTCCGCAACCGACCACGCTATCGACAAACCGTCATACGTGCTTGTTCCCCTGCCTATTTCGTCCAATATGATGAGACTGTTCGCTGTGGCGTTTTCCAATATAGACGCCATTTCGTTCATTTCCACCATAAACGTACTCTGACCCATTGCAAGATCGTCCGACGCACCTATTCTGGTGAAAATCTTATCCACCACGCCGATATGTGCCTGCGATGCGGGCACAAAGCTGCCTATCTGTGCCATGACGGCTATCAGAGCCACCTGACGCATATACGTGGATTTACCCGCCATATTAGGGCCTGTTATGATTGCAAGACGGTTGTTGTCGGTGTCCAGCACGGTGTCGTTAGGCACAAACAGACCGTTGGTTAAGTTTTTTTCCACCACAGGATGCCTTGCGTCCTTGAGCGACAGCGATGATGAATTGTCCACCACAGGCATGACATAGTTGTTTTTGATTGCAACATGGGCAAAGCTTACCAATGTATCGGTTATTGCCACAATGTCCGCCATGGCTTTTATGCGTTCAAGCTGTGCGTTTACCCTGCTTTTTATGTCGGCAAACAACGCACCTTCCAAAATGACCGACTTTTCCTGTGCACCTAAAACCATTGTCTCTATATTTTTAAGTTCTTCGGTTATGTAACGTTCGCAGTTTGAAAGTGTTTGCTTGCGGATATATCCTTCAGGAACAAGATTTTTATACGAATTGGTTACTTCTATATAGTATCCGAAAACCTTGTTGTACCCTATTTTCAGATTTTTTATTTGTGTTTTTTCCCTTTCCTGCGACTCTATCTTCGCAAGCCACGACTTACCGTCCGACGACGCAAGACGCAGCTGATCCAGTTCGTCGTTATAGCCCTTTTTTATAACTCCGCCGTCTTTAAGATTGACAGGAGGCTCGTCCTCTATCGACTGTTCCAGAAGCTCTTTTATATCGTCCAATGTGTCAAACGAATCATACATGCTTTTTATCATAGAGCTTTTGCAGAGAGACAGCTTATCCTTTAAAAGCGGCAAACGGGACGCCGACATTTTCAACGCGGTTAAATCCCTCGGCGACGCACTGCCCATCGCCACACGTGAGATAATGCGTTCCATGTCGTATACGCCTTTGAGTATCTGACTTATATCCTCACGAAGCATGAGGTCTGAGTAAAACTCGTCCACCGCTTTAAGACGCATATTGATTTTTTCGGCATCTAAGAGCGGTTTTTCCAACCAGCGTCGGAGCATTCTTGCCCCCATAGATGTGCTTGTTTTGTCCAGCACCCATAACAGAGAGCCTTTTTTTGTTTTTGAACGTATGGTCTCGGTAAGCTCCAGATTCTGACGGGCAACCATGTCAAGCCCCATGTATTCCTCGGTTTTATACACATTCAGCTTCTTGATGTGTGATATTGACGATTTTTGTGTGTTCTCAAGATACAAAACCATCGCACCCACGCATACCGCACAGGCAGAACCGGACTCAAGCTTCAGTTCGTCAAGCGATGCGGCGTTAAAGCAGTCAAGCAGATGCTTTTGTGAGTTTGACGCATCAAAAAACTCGTCGCCTGCCGTTTGCACATACGCAAAATTACGCTGTTTCAGCTCTGAGCCGTAGGCTGTTTGTGCAAGAGAATTACACACTATCTCCGCAGGCTTATATCTTGCAAGCTCGTTCATAACGGAGCAATAGTCCGACGATATGCTTGTACAATACATTTCGCCTGTGGTTATATCGGCAAAAGAAAGGGCGGTTTGAGTGAGTGTCTTGTAAAGGACGGCAATATAGTTGTTGGCACTTTCGTCAAGGGTGTTAACGTCGGTTATTGTGCCCGGTGTAACAATTCTTATAACATCACGCTCGACAATGCCCTTTGCCGTTGCGGGATCTTCTACCTGTTCGCATATTGCCACTTTATATCCTTTTGACACCAATTTGGCAATATAACTGTCGGCACTGTGAAAAGGGACTCCGCACATGGGAGCCCTCTCTTTTTGACCGCAGTCCTTGCCCGTTAAGGTTATTTCCAATTCTTTTGACGCAATTATTGCGTCGTTGAAAAACATTTCATAAAAATCGCCGAGCCTGAAGAACAGTATGCAATCGGCATACAAATCCTTTATCTGCATATACTGATTCATCATTGGCGTGAATTGTTCCATGGTTAAAACTCCTTAATGTTCCTATGATTTAAAACAAAATCGCAAGGCGATTTTGCACATCACCTATTACCTATTCACTATTACCTATTACTTAAAGATATATATAAGCCAAAAGCTTATATATATCTTAGTGGCATCCTCCGCAGGTGGAACAGTCGGACGTGCAGGCGTGCGGCTGATCGTCTCCCGTTATATATCTTGACAAAATGTCGTTTATGGCTGTTATCATAGTGTCAAACGCTCTTTTTGCGTTCACATATGCCGCAATATTCTGATTTTCGGTAAGCTTTGTAAATTCATCCGTCAGTTCTTGACGTATCTTGTCCATTTCCTCTTTGGTTATGTTATCGCTTTGAGCCTTGCGTGCAAGATTCATTCTTACAAGGTTATATGCCTTAATCATTTCCTGTGCCTGAGGGTCGGCAAGCTGTTTTTTGTCCGCCTCTGCCATTGCCGCCATTTCGGGACTGTTTTGTATCATCTGTCCAAGTTCTCTTGCCTTATCGTAAATATTTTCCATTATAAATCATGTCCTTTCTTATTTCACAATTTCGCCGTTTAACGACCATGTTTTTGCCTCGGTTATCAAAACGTTAACAAATGTGCCTTCCAACGCAGCGTCGCCCTCAAAGTTGACGATTTTGTTGGTGTCGGTTCTGCCTGTTAATATATTCGGGTTGGTTTTGCTTTTGCCCTCAACCAACACCTCCTGCACACTGCCTACCATGGCAGAATTGAGCTTCAGCGATATTTCGTTCTGCACTTCTATCATACGTGCAAACCGCTCATGCTTTTGCTCGTCGGTTATAGGGTCCGGCATGGTTGCCGCCGGAGTGCCGTTGCGTTTGGAATATATAAACGAAAATATGGTGTCGTATTCCACCTGCTTTAACACGTTCAGCGTGTCTTCAAAATCGGCGTCGGTCTCGTTCGGAAAGCCGACTATTATGTCGGTGGTTACGGCAAGACCGGGAATTGAGCGTTTTGCTTTTTCTATCTTTTGCAAATATTCCTCACGCGTGTATTTGCGGTTCATACGCTTTAGTATATCGTTGCTGCCGGATTGTATCGGCAGATGCAGATGCGGACACACATGCTTGCACGACGCCATTGCATCTATCAGTTTATCGCTTAAGTCTTTGGGGTGCGATGTCATAAAGCGGATGCGGTGTATGCCCTCTATATCGTTTACCATACGCAAAAGGTCGGCAAAATCTATGCCGCTGTCTAAATCCTTGCCGTAGGAATTGACGTTCTGCCCAAGCAGCGTTATTTCTTTATAACCCGCTTTGGTTAACGCCGTTATTTCCTTTATTATGTCGTCGCTCTTACGGCTTCGTTCTCTGCCGCGTACATACGGCACAATACAGTAAGAGCAAAAGTTGTTGCATCCGTACATGATGCTGACCCACGCCTTAATACCGTCCTCACGCTTTATTGGAAGATCCTCCGCTATGCAGCCGTCTGAATTTTCAACGTCCGACACCATGAGCGTGCGGTTTGTGTCAAGTGCCGCTTGCAGCATGGACGGAAATTTATAGAGTGCATGCGTGCCGAATATAATGTCCACATGCTTATATTTTTGACGGATCTGCTTTGCAATATGCTCCTGCTGCATCATGCAGCCGCACACCGCTATTATAAGAGCCGGCTTTTTGCGTTTTAAAATTTTTAATGCTCCCAGATTGCCGAACACACGCATCTCTGCGTTCTCACGCACAGCACAGGTGTTATACAGTATAAAGTCGGCATCGGCTTTGTTTTCTGTGAAGCTGTAGCCTGCGTCAAACAACATTCCGCGTATGCGTTCGGTGTCGTTGTTGTTTTGCTGACAGCCGTATGTTACCAAAAACGCTTTCGGTTGTTTGCCTTTTTGTGCGTTGATCTGTGCAATGTTTTGCAAGATACGCTTTTGTTCGTCAATTTGTTCCTGAGAAACCTGAACATTTCTTTTGTTTTCCATATGTAAAAATCCTTTGATTTATGCTGAAAATTTTTTATGATATTTTTGTGTTAATTAGGGAATTTTTATTTTACTAAAGGCTTCCGCTTGAGTAAAGATTAAATAGGAAATTGTAGGGGACGGCCTCCCGGACGTCCCGTTGATTCGGGCTGTCGAGGACGCCAGTCCCTACATGTTCTGCATTAATCAGTGTTTACTGAAGGGGAAGGCTGTCGAGCTTTGCGAGACTGATGAGGTGTTTTGTTCAAATCATTATTTTGTTTTTCTTTCCACCTCATCCACCGCAAGCGGTCCCCCTTCCCCTCAAAGGGGAAGGCTCCGCCGTAGGCGGTGGTGTGTTAACATTATTCAATATGTCCTGACAGACGCCTTCAAATCCTTGGTGAATATCAATGTTGGAATATCTTAAAACTTTAATACCCAAACTATTTAAATATTCGTCTCTTTTTACATCTCTTTCTATCCCTTTATCCTCATAGTGTTGAGATCCGTCAAGTTCTATTACGAGTTTATGCGATGCAATATAAAAATCAACAATATATCTACCGATTACCTTTTGTCGGTTTACGGTTACAGGCAAAGCTTTCAAGAAATCATACCACAAGTGTTTTTCTTCCTTTGTCATATTTTTTCTTAACGTTTTTGCATTGTCTGTTAATTTTGAATTGTTTGTTTTATTCATTTTCCACCTCATCCACCGCAAGCGGTCCCCCTTCCCCTCAAGGGGAAGGCTTTTTGGCAGTTGCTATCATGGCGGCATCTCTATGGCTTCCCCTTGAGGGGAAGCTGTCGAGCTTTGCGAGACTGATGAGGTGTTTATCTCATTTCTCTTTTATGCTTGCCGTTTTCCGCCTCATCCACCGCAAGCGGTCCCCCTTCCCCTTGAGGGGAAGGCTTGTGCAAAACTCTGTTATAATTCGCACTCAATTCAAATCCATTTTACCATAATACCACATTTTTTTCAACGTCTTTTTTTCTTCAAAATAAAAAGCGGCTGTGTGCAGGGCGATTTTTTAAATCAAGCTGCACACGGCCTTTTATTAAGCTTTATTACTTCGCTTTTTCAAGCATTTCTTCCACTATATCGACCGCGTCGAGTACATAACGCAAACACGGACGCTTTTTGTAATATTCCGGCGTACGCTCGCTCGGCTCCGACGACGCCACAACAGCATGACGTGCCAACAGCTGACGGCAGTTCATTGTCCCGTTTTTTTGGATAAACTTGTCCGCCAGAGATTTTATTAAGGCGTAATGCTCCTTCTTTTCTTCAAGACCGGTTGTGCTGTAGCCGAATTTTATTCCCGCGATCATAAACATTGCCGTACATGCACCGCACATCTCACGCATACCGCCTATTCCGCCGCCGAACGGAGATGCTAACTTTAATGCATCCGCAAGGCTTAAGCCCAATTCATCGCAAAACGCACCCAACACCGCCTGCGAACAGCTGTATCCCGACAAAAACAGCTCCGTTGCCTTTTCTGCTCTTGACATACTATTCACCCAATATTTTGGCGGATAATCCGTCCAGCCAATCACCTTCAAACAATTCTATAGTACCCTTGTCGCAAGCGGCGGCAAGCTTTTGGTTGATAGGGATTTTGGCAATGTTTTTAATGCCGAATTTTTCAGCCGCCTTTTCAATATTGCTCTCGCCGTAGATGTAGTGTTTTTCCTTGCACGAAGGACATTCAAAGTACGACATATTCTCCACAATACCCAAAACAGGTATCTTCATCATTTTAGCCATATTCACAGCCTTTTCCACTATCATGGAAACAAGCTCCTGCGGCGATGTTACAATAACGATTCCGTCAACAGGGATAGACTGGAACACGGTGAGAGGAACGTCTCCCGTTCCGGGAGGCATGTCGATAAACATATTGTCGATGTCTTCCCAGATAACGTCTGTCCAGAACTGTTTGACAGTACCTGCTATTATCGGCCCACGCCATACAACCGGGTCGGTTTCGTTTTGTAAAAGCAGGTTGACCGACATAACGTTTATGCCGGTTTTGGACTTTGCGGGTATCATTCCAAGCTTGTTGCCCTTTATCTTTTCGTGTATGCCGAACGCTTTGGGAATGGACGGCCCTGTTATATCGGCGTCTAAAACAGCGGTGTTATAGCCGTTGCGTTGAGACGATACCGCAAGCAGGCTTGTAACCAGCGATTTTCCAACGCCGCCTTTGCCGCTTACTACAGCGATAACCTTTTTAACACTGCTCCATTCGTTTAAATTTTCCAAAAAGCTTGTTTTCTGTTCGGAACATTTTTCCGCACAGCTATCGCAATTATGATTACATTCTGCACTCATTTTTATATCTCCTCTGTTATTGAACAAATATACAATTAATTATTATTTGATTTTAGCATTATTTTTAAAATATGTCAACCGCCGGGGGTAGTGTGTGCAATTTTTGATAAAATTATAGACATATGAAACAAAAATGTCCCGATGGATTAGTACAAAATCAAGATTTTTAAAATAAAGTCTTGACAACGGAGAAATAGTATTGTATAATTTTTTAGTCTTTAAAAGAAATACGCACCATTAGCTCAGCTGGTAGAGCACCTGACTCTTAATCAGGGTGTCCGGGGTTCGAGCCCCCGATGGTGTACCA